>NZ_JBMRGI010000003.1:0-253274 GCF_049384345.1 Stenotrophomonas sp. CASM110 | reverse complement strand
GGGCGGGGGCGGGCCGGGGGCCGGCACTACCCGTCTTCAGCGCGCCAGCAGCTCGCGCGCGTCCTGCCCGGCCTCGCAGTGCACGAACAGCACCGGCACGCCGTGCGCTTCCAGCACCGCGGCCATCTGCCGCTGGCGCATCAGGAACTGCTCGTAGATGCCCTGCAGGCGGTCGCAATCGTTCTTGCTGTGGTTGTAGTACGCGCACCAACCCGCCGGATCGAACAGCGCCATGCGTGCCTCGCCATGGGTATAGCGCAGCAGCGGCTCGGGCGCGGCATTGAGCCACTCGTCTTCGCCCGGCGCCATGATCGCGGTCTCGATCAGCGGCCACAGCGCCGCCAAGCCCTGGTTGTCGTACTGCATCGACATCATCGCGGCCAGGTCGTTCACGGTGAAATAGCGCGCGTGTTCGATGCGGGCGCCGAAGCTGTTCTGTGCCATCAACGCGGTGTCGGCATGCGCCATGCCGTTGGCCAGCAGTGTTTCTTCCAGCGCATTGGCCACCGCGTTGGTGGTGGCCACGTCGCTGCCGGTCAGCAGGAACGGCACCACGCGCAGGCCGCCCCCCACCAGGGTCGCATCGGCCTGGAACGGCAGCGGCACATCGCCTGCGGCATCGGTGCCGAAGGCCAGCAGGCGCGGGCCCTGGTTGCGGCCCGGGGCACGCATCTGCAGTTCTTCCAGGCGGCGATGGATCGGCCAGCCCGGGCGCAGTACTTCGGCCGGGTCGAAATGGGCGGCCGCGAACACCAGGTCCAGCTCGGCCACCTGCGGCACCAGCTTGGAAAGGTCACGGCCGACGCGTTCGGCCAGTTCACCGGCCTGTTCAGCGCTGAGCACCGCCTGGCGGGGGATTTCGCCGCCGGCCAGTTCCAGGGCCAGCACGCCAAGGGCATTCATCGCGGGGTCGGGTTTGCTCATGGTTCCACGGTTGGCCCATCACAGGGCGGCAGCTACACTTGGCTCCATTATGCCTGCTCCGCCGTGCAGGCCATGTTGCAGACACCCTCATCCATGCCAGGTATCTCCATGCCCAACGCTCGTCCCGTCGCCATCCTCGGTGGCGTCCGCATTCCGTTCTGCCGCCAGAACACCGCGTATTCGGATGTCGGCAACCTCGGCATGTCGGTCCGTACGCTGGGCGCGCTGGTCGAACGTTTCGGCCTGCACGGCCAGCAGCTGGGCGAAGTGGCGATGGGTGCGGTGATCAAGCACTCCAGCGACTGGAACCTGGGCCGTGAGGCCACGCTGTCCTCCGGCCTGTCGCCGCTGACCCCGGGCATCACCCTGCAGCGCGCCTGCGGCACTTCGCTGGACAGCATCATCACCGTGGCCAACAAGATCGCGCTGGGCCAGATCGAATCGGGCATCGGTGGCGGTTCTGACACCACGTCCGACGTGCCGATCGTCTACGGCAAGAAGCTGCGCGCGCGCCTGCTGGCCGCCAACCGCGCCAAGAGCACCGGCGACAAGATCCGCGCGCTCACCGCCGGCTTCAAGTTCTCCGAGCTCAAGCCCGAGTTCCCGGGCGTGGCCGAGCCGCGCACCGGCAAGAGCATGGGCGACCACTGCGAGGACATGGCCAAGGAATGGAACATCTCGCGCGACTCGCAGGATGAGTGGGCGGTGTCCTCGCACAAGAAGCTGGCCGCTGCCTATGAGCGCGGTTTCTTCAACGACCTGATCGCACCGTTCCGTGGCGTCGAGCGCGACAACATCCTGCGTCCGGATACCTCGCTGGAAAAGCTGGCCACGCTGAAGCCGGCGTTCGACAAGGTCTCCGGCCGCGGCACGCTGACCGCCGCCAATTCCACCCCGCTGACCGACGGTGCCGCTGCGGTACTGCTGGCCAGCGAAGAGTGGGCGCGCGCGCACGGCCATGAGCCGCAGGCCTACCTGCGCGACGCGCATGTCTCTGCGGTGGACTTCGTGCATGGCGAAGGCCTGCTGATGGCGCCGACCATCGCGGTGCCGGAGATGCTCAAGCGTAATGGCCTGACCCTGCAGGACTTCGACATCTACGAGATCCACGAAGCCTTCGCCGCGCAGGTGCTGTGCACCCTGCGTGCGTGGGAGAGCGAGGATTACTGCCGCAACCGCCTGGGGCTGGACGCACCGCTGGGCCGCATCGACCCGGACAAGATCAACCTGCTGGGTTCGTCGCTGGCCACCGGTCATCCGTTCGCCGCCACCGGCGCCCGCGTCATCGCCACCGCCGCCAAGCAGCTGGCCGAACGCGGCGGTGGTCGCGCGCTGGTGTCGATCTGCACCGCCGGCGGCATGGGCGTGGTGGCGATCGTCGAACGCTGATCGCTGCGACCGCGCGCCAACCAAGGTTGGCGACTACCAGAAATGCGTGCTGGATCTGCTGTGGTAGATGCCGACCTTGGTCGGCCGTGAAACGGCATCGCTCGGAAAGGCCACGCGCCAACCAGGGTTGGCGACTAACGGGTCCCGCACATGAAAACGCCGCCCATTGGGCGGCGTTTTTTGCTCCTATGGGTGCCGACCGTTGGTCGGCCTACTTCAGCAGCGGTCACGGCAACCGCGGATTACCGAATTCGTCGCGCTCTTCGTTGGCGTCATACACCGGCGGCTGCACCGCGAGCGGCTGTTCTTCCACCGTGGCACGCAGTGGCGTCTCGCCGCCGCGCACCAGCGCCACGCTGTCCTCGCCGCGCTGCAGGCGCAGCGCATTGGCCAGGCACTGCGCGGCCAGCGCGTGTTCGCCACGCTGGGCGAACAGTTCACCCAGCGCTTCCCACGCCGGTGCACCGGCGCCCGCGGCGATGGCCTCGTGCAGGAACGCATCGGCGGCCTCCCACTGCTGCTGGGCCAGGGCCACGCGGCCCTGCGCCAGGCGCAACGCGGCCGAGCCGTCATGCACGTTGCGCCAACGTGCGAGGTTGGCCTGGCGGGTAGCCAGGCGCTCGGCCGGCAGACGGCCATACAGCGCCACCAGTTCGTCATCCCAGCGCTGGTCCAGGGCCTGTTCCAGCGCCAGCAGCGCCGGCTCGTCCCAGTCCAGCGCCACCGCGCGGCTGGCATAGGCGCCAACCACGTCCGGAGTCGGTCGCAGTGCCTTCGGCGTGGCTTCCCACTGCGCGGCCAGTGCGTTGACGTCGGCCGCTTCCAGCAGCGCTTGTGCAGCCAGGCGTGCTTCCAGTTCACTGCTGGCCTCGGCCGGCAGCACCTTGCTCTGGCGCAGTGCACCCAGCTGGCCATACGCCTCGTGGGCGCGGCCGGCCTGTGCCAGTGCCTCGGTGCGCAGCCACAGGCCACGTGGCGGCAGCGGCTGGATCGCCGCTACGTCCAATGCGTTGATTGCATCCACCGGCAGATCGCGCGCCAGCAGCTGTTCGGCGCGCAGCAGCGCCTGCAGGGTGGCATCACTTTCGCCCAGGCGCTGCAGCAGCGCCTCGCCAGCCGGGCCGTCGGCACGTGCCTGCGCGCTGCGCACGGCGTTGGCCAGCGCCACCGCGCTCACTTCCGGATCCTTGGCGGCACCGTCCAGCAGTTTCTCGGCACGCTGCCACTGGCCGTGCTCATAGGCCTGCAGGCCGTCGATCAGGCGCACCCGGCCCTGTTTGCGGCGGTAGCGGCCCCAGGCGCGGAACGGTGCGGCGATCAGGCTCCACAGCAGCCATAGCACCAGCACCGCGATCACTGTCAGCAGCGCCACCTTCGGCAGGTTGCTGTGGTAGTCGTAGCCGCCGTAGCGCAGGGTCACTTCGCCGAAGCGGTTCAGGTCATCGGCGCCGAGCCATTGCGCAGCGACCACGCCGATGGCCACGGCCAGCAACAGCACGACCAGGGATTGCAGGGGTTTCATGCGGGCTTACCTCCGGTCGGTCTGGGTGCGCAGTTGTTGCAGGGTGCTGCCAAGGACAGCGTCGTTGGCCTGCAGCGGCAGTTCGCGCAAGGCCTTCAGTTCAGCACGTTGCGCGCGCAGGGCTGGTGAATCCGGCCAGCGCCGCTGTGCCCAGTGCTCCACGCGGTCCAATGCGGTATTGCGCCCCGCGCGGTCGCCGCGCTCGATTGCCGCACGTGCCAATGTCAGTTCCAGCTGCAGCGCGTCGTCGGCATTGCGCTGTTCGGCGGCGGTCAGCGGGCCGTTCTGGCGGCTCGGCGTGATGTCCACGAACGGCGCCAGAGCTGCCTGCCACCAGGGTTTGGCGGTGCTGCTGCCGGTCGTGCTGGTGATCTGCGAAGGCAGGCCCTGCAGTGCCCTGCCCACAGCATCCAGGCGCTGCAGCGACTGCACGCGGGGGCCGCTGCCGAGCGCATCCAGTGCCTCGCGCTCCTGCACCAGCGCCTGACGCAGGTTCAGGCCATCACTGTCGGGCAGTTCGGCCAGTGCCGTCGCGGCCTGGGCGTACAACCGGCGTGCGCCTTCCACATCGTCGGCGTAGTTCAGGCGCTGCGCGGCCTGGGTCAGCAGCAGTTCGGCCTCATCGCGCTGTACCGCCTGGCGGCCCTGGTTGGCGCTGTCGGCCAGCTTGGCCAGGTTCTCTTCCAGCAATGCGCTGCGCTGGGAAAGGCCCAGCATCTCGTCGCGCAGCACGCGGTTGGTGGCGGCCGCGTCCTGCAGGCGCTGGCTGGTCGCGCGCTGGTCACGACGCAGCGCATCCAGCGTGGCCTCCAGGCCCTTCAGCTGGACAGCCGTGGTCTGTGCCTGCGCTGCCTGTTCGTTCTGTTGCTGTTGCCAGACATACCAGCCGGCATAGCCGCCCACGCCGAGCACGACCACACCGGCCAGCGGCAGCAGCCAGCGCACGGGTCGACGGGGCGGGGAAACGGGCGGAGTGTCGTTCATCGGGCTTCCTTGTCGGCAACGTCGCCGGTCGGGGGCCGGCAGGCCGCGTTGTGCACAGCATCACTGTTGCCGACGACAGCGGCAAGCGTGACCCACGTCCCTGTTCAGGTCGCTGCCGGGACGGTGAGCGTGGCGTGTGCGGCCGCCACCAGCTGCGCGCTGGTGGGGCCTGCCGCGCGCACGACATGCTGCAGGCCCAGTGCCCGGGCCTGTTCGCCGAGGCGATCACTGGCCACCACGGCAGTCGCGTGCGCCTGCAGACGCTGCAGCAAGGGCGGCGGAAGCTGCTGCCAGAAATGCTGCAGCGCTTCGCCACTGCTCACCGCAAGCATCCACGGCTGCGCTGAATGCGCCAATCGGGCCAGCGCACGGGGCGGCAGGTGCAGAAGGCGACGCTGGTAGATGTCGGCACGTTCGATTGTGGCGCCGGCCGCCTGCAGCTGCGCGGCAATCAGGCCACGCCCGCCGGGCGCGGTCACCAGGCCGATGCGCAGGCCCTGTACGTCAGCCAGCACCGGCAGCGCCAGCAGGCCTTCACTGTCCATCCGCTGCGGCGCATGCACCACGGTGATGCCGTGTGCCCGCAATGCGCGCGCGGTGCCTTCGCCGACGGTCAGCCACGGGCTGCGCTGCGCCTCGGCCAGCGGCAGCAGGGTGGCGGCCGCGGTCACGGCGGCCGGGCTGGTGAACACCACCCGATCACAGTTCAGCGCGCGTTGCAGCTGGCGCAGCACGGGCGTGCCGTTCAGGCGCTGCAGGCGCCAGGGTGGCAGGGCCAGGACATGCCCGCCCAGCCCAGCAACGGCGCGGCGCAGCGCCACATTCTGGCCCTCCGGGCGCAGCGAGATCAGGGTCCAGCGCGCGCCGGAACGGGTGGCGCCAGTGGGTATCGTATGGTCGGCCATTGCCTGCATTATGCGGGCCCTTCGTTGTCGTGGTCGCTGCTCCGATGTCCGTTGATGCCCTGACTTCCTCGTTGGCCGCCCTGCAGGACGTGCTGGACTGCATGCCGGCGGTGCGCGCCATGCAGATCCAGCTCGACGGCTATGCCGATGGCGTGCTGCGCATCACCGCGCCGCTGGCCGCCAACGTCAACGACAAGGGCAACGCCTTCGGCGGCAGCCTGGCCTCGGTGCTGACCCTGTCCGGCTGGGCGCTGGTCAGCCTGCGCCTGCGCCTGGCCGGCCACGATGCCGAGGTCTACGTGGCCGACAGCAACCTGCGCTACCTGGCCCCGGTCTACGAAGACCTGCACGCCCACGCCGAAGCGGCCGAGGCCACCGGTTGGGATGCCTTCCTGAACACCTTCCGGCAGCGCCGCAAGGCCCGCATCAGCATCATCGCCACCCAGCCCGGCGCCGATGGCAAGCCCGCCGCCGAATTCAGCGGTCGCTTCGTTGCCTTCGCCAAAGGGTAGGATGGCAGGCTGACGTTCTGGGGAAACCACTGATGCGCCGCCTGATCCAGTTCCTGATCTGTTCCCTGCTGCTGGCCAGTGCCGTGGCCTCGGCCGACGACCTCAGCCGCAAGCAGCGCAAGCTGCTGGAAGAGACCCAGATCGCCTACGGGGCGACCATCCGCTGGGGCAGCATGGACGATGCCATCGGCTACCTCGACCCCAAGCTGCGCAAGGAAAAGCCGCCCACCGAGTTCGAGCTCAACCGTTACGCGCAGCTGCGCGTGTCGTCCTACCGCGAGCGCAGCAGTGCCTCACTGGACGGGGGACTGGTCGAGCGCCGGGTCGAAATCGGGGTGATCAACCAGAACACCCAGGCCGAGCGCACGGTGGTCGTGGTCGAGCGCTGGCGCTGGGACCCGGAAGCCAAGCGCTGGTGGCAGACCGCCGGCCTGCCGGACCTGTGGAAGGGGCAGTGACGGGCCGCGTCCGGCTTGTGCGACAATCGGCGCCCGCTTAATCGACCCGTGACCTGAGTGAATTACGAAGAGTTGCTGGCCTTTGCAGGCCGAAACCCGATGCTGTCCGCGGCCCTGGTCGGCCTGACCGTGGCCATCATCGTCACCGAGATCCGCCGCCTGTTCCGGGGCTTCAAGGGCATCAAGCCCGCCGAACTGACCCAGTTGATCAACGCGGGCGGCACGGTGGTGGTCGACCTGTCGGCCAGCGGTGACTTCGAGAAGGGCCACATTGCCGGCAGCCGCAACGCCCAGGCCAGTGCCTTCGGCCCGGACCACAAGCTGGTGGCCAACGCCAAGCAGTCGCCGGTGGTGCTGGTGTGCCGCAGCGGCAACGCCTCGGAAACCGCCGCCAAGGCGCTGAAGAAGGCCGGCTTCGAGAAGGTCTACGTGCTCGACGGCGGCATTCCCGCCTGGCAGCAGGCCGAGCTGCCGCTGGTCAAGGGCCGCAACTGATTGCCGCAGGTGGCGGATCCGGCCTTGTATGGGCCTGATCCCGCCCCCATCGCAGTAATTCGACCATCGTTTTCATTGCATTCATTGGAGTTACTGGAAATGTCCGAAGAGATCACCAACGGCGCTGCTGCGCCGGTCGATGCCGCCACCGGCCCCGCTTTCACCGTCGAGAAGATCTACGTCAAGGACGTCTCCTTCGAGTCGCCGAACGCCCCGACCATCTTCAATGATCAGGTGCAGCCGGAGCTGCAGCTGAACCTGAACCAGCAGGTGCAGCGCCTGGGTGAGAACGCCTTCGAAGTCGTGCTGGCCGTGACCCTGACCTGCCAGGCCGGTGAGCGCACCGCCTACGTGGCCGAAGTGAAGCAGGCAGGCGTGTTCGGCCTGGTCGGCCTGGACCCGCAGTCGATCGACGTGCTGCTTGGCACCCAGTGCCCGAACATCCTGTTCCCGTACGTGCGCCAGCTGATCAGCGACCTGATCCAGGCCGGCGGCTTCCCGCCGTTCTTCCTGCAGCCGATCAACTTCGAAGGCCTGTACGCAGAAACCCTGCGCCAGCGCCAGGAGCAGGGCGACGCACCGTCGCTGGCTGACTCCGAGCCGGCTGGCAACGCCTGATTCCTGCCGCGACGTCACGGATGAGCACTCCCGCTGACAAGATCGCCGTGCTGGGCGCCGGTTCCTGGGGAACCGCGCTGGCCAGCCTGCTCGCACGGCACGGTCACCCGACCGTGCTGTGGGGGCGCGACGCTGCCGTGGTCGAGGCCATCGACCAGCGCCACGAGAACCCGCGCTACCTGCCGGGCATCCCGCTGCCGGACAGCCTGCGTGCCACCACCGACCTGGCGTCGGCGGTGGAAGGCGCGGCCTGGATCCTGGTGGTGACCCCGTCGCATGCCTTCGGTGAAACCGTGCGTGCGCTGGCGCCGCTGCGTCCGGCCGGTGCCGGCGTGGCCTGGGCCACCAAGGGCTTCGAACCCGGTTCGGGCCGTTTCCTGCATGAAGTGGCGCGCGAAGTGCTGGGCGAGGACGTGCCGCTGGCCGTCGTCACCGGGCCATCGTTCGCCAAGGAAGTAACCCAGGGCCTGCCCACCGCGATCACCGTGCACGGCGACGTGCCCGAGTTCGCGCAGACGGTGGCCGAGGCGATGCATGGCCCGGCGTTCCGCGCCTACACCGGCGACGACATGGTCGGTGCCGAGCTGGGCGGTGCGATGAAGAACGTGCTGGCGGTGGCCACCGGCGTGGCCGATGGCATGCAGCTGGGCCTCAACGCCCGTGCCGGCCTGATCACCCGCGGTCTCAATGAAATGCTGCGCCTGGCTGCGGCGATCGGCGCCAAGCCGGAAACGCTGATGGGCCTGGCCGGCCTGGGCGATCTGGTGCTGACCTGCACCGGCGATCTGTCGCGCAACCGTCGCCTGGGCCTGGCCCTGGGCCGTGGCCAGACGCTGCAGGATGCCGTGCGCGAAATCGGCCAGGTGGTCGAGTCGGTGCAGACCGCCGACGAAGTGATGCGACAGGCACGCCGCCATGGCATCGACCTGCCGATCTCCGACGGCGTGCGTGCCGTGCTGCACGGCGAGCAGACCCCGGAAGAAGGCCTGCGCGCACTGCTGGCGCGGGAACAGAAACCGGAATACCCGGACACGCTGTTCAAGTGAATCGAAAAACCCCGGCCACGTGCCGGGGTTTTTTATGTGCGCGAGCCATCCACGCATGGCGTGGATCTACTGCCGAACCCGCTTCTGGTAGCTGCCAACCTTGGTTGGCGCCCGACGGCGGCAATCACCGCGCCCGTGGCGGCGCGCTGGTGTTGTCCATGTCCGAGAAGATCAACCACGGCCCGTCGCCCACGCGCTTCAGCGTCAGCGTGAACTTGCCGGTGTCCCCCTCGTTGCTGCCGTAGCGATACGCACCAATGATGTAGCCCCTGTTGCCCTCCACCGAGTGAGCCAACGCCCGCAGCCGCAACGGACTGCCGCCCTGGCCGGCATACGCGGCCTCGATCGCAGTACGCCCGCGCACCGGCGGCTGGTTGCTCTGCAGTACAAAACCATCCTCGGCAAGCAGCGCAGCCAATGCCCTGGCATCCGCCGAGCGCCACGCCCGCTCGTAATCGCGTAGTACGCGCTCCAGCGGTGCGGGCAGGGCTGCGCCCGGGAGAGGCCGTGCAGGCTTCGCGTTTTCTGCATCGTGGGCAATTGCCGGCGATGCCAGCCGCAGGGCACTGCAGAAGATCTTGGCGAGTCGTGTACGGCGCATGCGTCCGGCTCCAGGCGATGACGGGACGCTACGAACGCATCCTGGCACGGTGCTGGTTAGAATCACGCGGCCGCCGATTTGGTGGATGCAGCGCAGATCAGACAAGGACGGGGAATGAAGATTCGAATCACAGGGATGGCACTGACGGTCGCATTGCTGGCCGCCTGCGGGCAGGCACCGGCACCCGATGCAGCACCAGCCGCACCAGCACCGGCCACAGAAGCACCTGCGGCCACGGCAACGGTGGGCGAGAAGGCGCCATCCATCGAAGATGGCGTGGATCCCTCGGTGTGGGACAACGAAGGCGAACCGGAAGACCCGAGTGCCGGCGGCGAACTCACCTGCGTGGACAACCCGCTGGCGACGCATTTCTTCACCCTGGTGGGCGGCAATACCGTGGACGACTGCGGCCGCAAGGACCCGAAGGTGCTGGCCGCGTTCAACGCCCTGATGAAGGACACAGCCGCAGCCGAATCCGCTGACAGGGAGATTCCATCGCTGCGCGAACGCCTGTTGAGCGGGCCCAGCGGTCCTGGTGAGCTGCTGGTGCTGCAGGGCGAGCCGTGGTGGTTCTATACCGCCTGCCAGGCCCACGACTGCCCCGGCACCGCGTTGGCGATGCTGTATTCGCCGACGGAGGCGAAGATGGTCGGCCGTCTTACCGCGCGCTGTCGTGTGTGGTGGCTGGGCGAGCCGACGGCGGAACAACGTGCGCAGATTGAACAACGCCAGCCACTGCAGGATGCCGCGTTGAAGGAAGACAGCGCGCTCTGCGAGTGATGTGGTGCCCGCCTCATCCTTCCGGCTGCATGCGCGCGCTGGCCTGTGCGTTCATGGTCAGGCACGCCAGGATCAGCCCTTCCATCACCCGGTCGCCCACGTACTCGGCCTCCGTGCCGTTCTGACGCACGCGCTCGGCCGCCAGCAGCAGCTCCAGCGTCACGCGTTGGCCGGCCAGTGCACAGTCCGCATCGGCCAGCGCCATGCAGCGGCCCGGCATCTGGTGACGCTCTGGCCAGGGCTGGCCGTCGGCGGCCGCGCCTTTGCCGATGCGGTGAAGCGTGGCGATGAAGGCATTCGGATCGGTCGCAGCCGCGTGCTCTGGCGGCCCACCGCCAGTGGCGGATGAGCGATGCGGATGCAGGCGTGGGAAGTCCGGTGATGTCATGGCAGTGCCCCGTGCAGGACAGACGGTAGCCGCCACGCAAAGGTGGCGGGCGGAGACGTGGCTCGAAAACCGGGACAGTGCGTACAAGGCCGGCAGGCACAAGGCCTCCACGCTCCGCCCGCCATAGTCGGCAGACGAATTGCCCGCCGGCGCCACACTGGGTGACGCCGACGGGCAGGCGCATACAACGTACGCATTGCCACGGGTTTTCGAGGCCCGGCCACCTTTTTCCGGTGGCACGCCATCTGTACCGCCGTCGCTGCGAAACGCCAATCAGACGAGTTGCAAACAGCGTTCGATCAAAGACGCTTTCAGCATTCTTGCATGCTGTTAAGTCGTCGCAGACGCAGGCGCCGCAACGTCCGTAGCAGCATGGGGGGAATATGCGACATGGTTCGAACTTGATGACAGGGATATGGGTACCCCACCAAGCCGATGACGACAGTGCGGAGCGAAGAACGTAAATCGAACTCGCCCCACTCTGGTTGTCAGCGCTCTTGGGGTCTTTCGTACCAGGCCTGAGTACGGTTGACGATGCGCACCACGGACAGCATGACCGGCACCTCGATCAGCACGCCCACCACCGTCGCCAGCGCCGCCCCGGAATGCACGCCGAACAGTCCCACCGCAGTCGCCACCGCCAGTTCGAAGAAGTTGCTGGCACCAATAAGCGCTGACGGGCCGGCCACGCAATGTGCCACGCCCAGCCGACGGTTGAGCAGGTAGGCCAGGCCCGAGGTGAAATAGACCTGGATCAGGATCGGCACGGCAATCAGCGCGATTACCAGCGGTTGCTTCACGATCTGCTGGCCCTGGAACCCGAACAGCACCACCAGCGTCAGCAGCAGCGCGGACAGGGACAGCGGCCCCAACCTTCGAAGCGTGAGTTGCAGGCCCGCCTCGCCGCTGCGCAAAAGGATCCAGTGCCGCAGCAGTGCAGCAGCCAGCACCGGCACCACGATGTAGAGACCAACGGACAGCAACAGCGTATCCCACGGTACGGTGATCGCCGACAGGCCGAGCAGCAGTGCGACCACCGGCGCGTAGGCAACCACCATGATCGCGTCGTTCAACGCCACCTGGCTCAGGGTGAAGTTGGCATCACCGCGGCACAGGTTGCTCCACACGAACACCATGGCGGTGCAGGGTGCGGCTGCCAGCAGGATCAGCCCGGCGATGTAGCTGTCGATCTGTGCTGCGGGCAGCCAGTCGGCGAAGGCATGGCGCAGGAACAGCCAGCCCAGCAGCGCCATCGAGAACGGCTTCACGGCCCAGTTGATGAACAGTGTTACCCCGATGCCCTTCCAGTGTTGCTGCAACTGGCGCATCGCGCGGAAGTCGACCTTCAGCAGCATCGGGATGATCATCAGCCAGATCAGCACCGCAACCGGCAGATTGACCTTGGCCACTTCGGCGGACGCCAGCACCGCGAAGGCACCGGGCAGGACGTGGCCCAGCAGCGTGCCCATCGCAATGCACAGCACAACCCACAGGGTCAGGTGTCGCTCGAACAGGCTCATGGCAGTGGCACCGTCACTGCGCGCCGTCGGTCGGCAACAGCTGGCCGATCCGGTCCAGCGCGTGCTGCAGCGCTTCGCGTTCGGACCACACCGATTCGGGCAGTGCGAGCAGCGCACGCAGGCGGGTTTTCACGATGGCATGGGCCAGCGCGAAGGCTGCGGCCTTGTCGGCATCGCTGCCTGCCACGGCGGCCGGATCGGGCAGGCCCCAATGGCTGCGGATGAAGTCACCGAACACCACTGGGCAAGCTTCGGCAGCGGCCGCATCACACACGGTGATGACCAGGTCCATGGGCGCTGCATCCACGAACTCGTCCCATGATTTGCTGCGCAGCCCTTCAACGGGCATTCCTTCGGCATGCAGTTGTGCCAGCGCGAACGGATTGACCTGGCCGGTGGGCTGGCTGCCCGCACTGAATGCCCTGAAGCGATCGCTGTCCCAGGCGCGCAGGGTGGCTTCAGCCAGCACGCTGCGCGCGCTGTTGCCGGTGCAGAGGAACAGGATATTGCGGGTCATGTGGCAATCGCTTCGATGGGGTGGGTCGTGTGCGGTATCAGCACTTGCAGGCGGGTTCGGCGGGGACGCACTGGTTGCTGGGTGAGCCCGCGCAACAGTTGTGCGTGAGGTACTCGATCAAGCCGTTCATGGCATCGAAGTTGGCGCGGTAGCAGACGTTGCGGCCCTGGTTCTCGCTCTCCACCAGCCCGGCCTGCACCAGCTCCTTCAGGTGGAAGCTGAGCGTGGCTGGGGGCACCTGCAGGGCCGTAACGATGTCGCCCGCCATGCGCCCTGCCGGGCCGGCCTCCACCAGCAGGCGGAAGGCAGCCAGCCGGGTGGCATGACCGAGGGCGGTCAGGGCGGAGATTGCATTCGATGTTTCCATATTTCTAGAATAATCGAATGAATGAGCCTATCACAAGCCTGGACCTGCCCAACCTGGTGGAATCGTCATTGCCCCAGCCCAATCATCACCAGCTCGCCGCGGCAGATCTGGGGCCGCCACGCATTCTCCTGCTCTACGGCTCGTTGCGGCCCCAGTCGTTCAGCCGCAAGCTGGCGCTGGAAGCCGAGCGGCTGCTGCGCCACCTGGGGTGCGAAACCCGGGTGTTCGATCCGCATGCGCTGCCGATGCTGGACAGCGTGGACCCGCACCACCCTGAAGTGCAGCGACTGCGCGAATGGTCGCAGTGGTCGGAAGGCCAGGTATGGGTCAGCCCCGAGCGGCATGGCACGGTCACCGGCGTGTTCAAGAACCAGATCGACTGGTTGCCGCTGGAAGATGGCAGCGTGCGGCCCACGCAGGGCAGGACGCTGGCGGTGATGCAGGTGAGCGGCGGCTCGCAGTCGTTCAACACGGTCAACGCGTTGCGCGTGCTTGGTCGTTGGATGCGCATGCTGACCATCCCCAACCAGTCGTCGGTGGCCAAGGCCTGGCAGGAATTCGATGACGACGGCCGGATGAAGCCCTCGCCGTACTACGATCGGGTGGTGGATGTGATGGAAGAGCTGGTGAAGTTCACCCTGCTGACGCGGGGCCGGTCGGACTACCTGGTAGACCGTTACAGCGAGCGGAAGGGCGACGCCCACGCCGCGGCATTGGCGCGGGCTGCAGAGGCTACGGCTTCCTGATCCTCATTGGTGCCGATGTGAGGCACGCTCACCCAAGCAGCCTCTTCACCCTTGAAGCTGCAAGGCGGATGATCACCACATAGGCCAGCAACATGCCGGTGCCGATGCCTATTACTTCGATTTCCCAGTTGCGGCGGTAGGGAGAAGGGCCCATGAAGGCCCACGCCAGAAGCACCGCCGCAATCAGCAAGGCGCTGCGATTGGCCTTCGAAATGAGCGCATCTTCGGTCGCGTGCCCCATGTTCGGATCCCAGGAACCGAGCAGCCACCCCAAGCCACGCAGGTAGTCGCGCGCCACGAAGAACAGGAAGACGAATACGCCTCCCATCGTGCTCAGCAGAAACTGGAAGAGTGGGTCCACCGGCGGCCTCATGGACGAGGCAGACATTGCCTCGCAGGATCGTCTACGGGCGCAGTATGCCAGCGTGCCGGGCCTCGGGGGCACCACGCCTCACACGCAGGCGACTCTCCATGAGCAGACTGTGCATCGCAGCCGCCCGGCGGGCGGCATGTGCCCACAACGCCCAGGGCGGACGCACAAACGCACTACTCGCCAGCGTGCTGTGCGGTCTTCTTTTGGTTGCCATCTGTGACGGCACGGCTCTGCGCGAACTCCGGGAACGTCTTCGCGATCGAATCCTTGTCCGGCAGGATGTAGAACACGCCGCCCTTCTCGAACGTGGACTGCACGATCTGCTCGTAGAACGCGGGCGAGACATTGATGCAGCCGTGGGTGACGCGGTTGTCGTCCGGCGAGGGCGATGCCAACCGCTCGGCGCGCTTTTCCTTCGGGCTGCCCGGCGGCAGCGGGTGCATCGACACGGCGGAATCGTAGTCCACCCACAGCACGCGTCCGGCATCGTCGGACGGGCCGTAACCGCCAATGAAGCGGCCGGCAGGCGTGGTGCGGTCGTGGCCGGGAATCGCGCTCAGTGCGAGCTTGGCGACGCCCGGTGCGGAATGGTCGCCGATCGCCGACCCAAACAGCGCCGGTGCGGCGCCGCGCAGCTTGCCGTCACCGCCGAAGACCAGAACCTGCGCCGCCGCCTTGTCCATGACCGCAAACGGATAGCCCTGGTTGTCCTTGCTGGCGACCACCCAGCCGGCCAGCTCGATCACTGTCTCGGACACGCTCTGGTCGGGCGGAAGTTCATCGACGGCGGCGACCGATGGTGCAGGTGCGTCCTTGTCCCTGGCGTTGGCTACGCCGCTGCACGCAACGGCCAGTGCCATGGCCAGGGAGGCATGGAGGGCGCGGCGTGCAGGGGAGGGGGAAGTACGAATGGGACGGCTCCTTGCAATGCAATCGTGGGTGGAAGGATGCCAGTGGCCGGCGAAGGCCACTGGGTCCCCGATACACCCGATACAGAGGTGGATCAATTCAAAAGGTGAGGGAGCGATTACCCGCGCGGCTTGCGGCCGGCAGGTGCCCTTTCAAGCTGCTGCACGCGACCTTCGATCTGGTCCAGGCGCTGATTGGCCTGCTGTGCGGACTGGTTGGCGGACTCCGCGCTCTGCGCAGCGCCCTGCACCTTGACGTCGAGCTGATCGAGACGCGAGTTGATGGTGGCAAACTCGTTCTTGTATGACGCGCAGGCGCCAAGGCTGACGGTGGCGATGAGCGCTACAGCAAGTGCGCGGGCCGTCTTCATGTGTTGCGGGTTCAGGTTCATTGCACTCCCTCCTTCGTCTGGGGAAGCTGGAATATAGCGGCGTTTGTTCCCGCCGCTACCAAGCGCTTTCAGCTGGAATTTGAATACGTGGAAGCACTGTGAAGCCGGCCCCTGACCCAACATTAACAAGCGGGATCAGGCGAGCTGATCTACGTCGGCGGCGTGCCTTGTGCCTGTTCAAGGTCGCCAATTCATCAGTATGAAGCGGCGCTCACAGCACTTGCGTTTCCACGCCTTTGGCAGCAGTGCAGGCAGGCGTCCATCCACTCGCCTCGAACACGGTCGCGGCGGTGTCGGGCCGCACATCCAGCAGCGTGGCGATGGCCCTGGTCCTGTCTGGCGCGCGGGAAACATAGCTGCGCGCGATGCGGTAGCCGACCCAGTATCCGAGATCTCCACGTCGTGCTTCATCGCCGGGGCCGTTGTACAGCCACTTCGAAAGATCGGTGCCCCCACTGTCCTGTACGAACGCGCGCTCCAGCGCACATTCGCGGCCCTGGGCCCAGCGACGCAGATGCGCGTTGGCCGGTTGCCCCGAGATCAGTTCACCCACGTACTCGGCGCCGCCTTCAAGCAACGTCTGATAGAGCAGGGTGGGCTGCGCGACATCGACGCTCGCACCGGGCTGTTGCACGTGCACGTACTCATGGGCGATCAGGTGCACGAAACGATCGCCGACGTCAGGCTGCATCCAGTCGGCGTTGCACAGTGCTTCCAGTCCGATCACCACACCATCTTCGGTGGTGACGCCGCCGCTGTTACCCCGCCCGACCAGCACGGTGACCGGAGGAAAACGTGCAGTGGGGAGCAGCGTGCCCAACCGATCGAGTGCGTCGGCAACCCGCGCGCGGATCGCCGGCAATGCCGCTGCACAGGTCCGCGCCCTGGCGAACAACGCCGGCTTGTCCTGGATGGCCCTGGCCAAACGCTCCATTGATCCGATGCGGCTGTCGGTGAAGCTGCGCAATGCCTCCGTGCCGGTGTCCAGATAGCCGCGCTGCAGGTCTTCGGCACTTGGTTTTCCTCCAGTGGCATCCAGCACGCTGAAGAAACGCGTGACATCGTCTGTCTGTACCACGATGCGTGCAGAAGGTTGGGCGCGCTCGGCCGCGTTGGCTGGCAGCTGCATCATCGGAAGGGCGACGAGCAGCAGCACCCGCACCGCGCGGCGCGCATGGGGCGGAAACAGCAGTGATGCGACGGACGCGTGCTGCATGTGGAGTTCCCTGAACGTCAGCCTTATTTATACACCAGTCAGTTCAATATTCAGGGTCGATTAGACCCCCTAACGGATAATTCACACCTGTCGACCGCCTCCTCTCTCTCCCCCTCCCGGGAGGCGGCCGACGAAACCAAAATAATTAAAGGTGTGTCCCGATGAACAAGAATTCGCTGCTCGCCCTGGGTCTCCTGGCTGCCCTGCCGTTCGCTGCATCGGCAACCGACGGCCTGTCGTACAACTACGTTGAAGGCGGCTACGTGAACACCGATGCCAAGGGCGGCGACGCCGATGGCTGGAAGGTGAAGGGTTCCGTGGCGGTGCACCCGAACTTCCACATCTTCGGCGACTACAGCGCGCAGGAGACCGACAAGTTCAAGAATGACGTCGACCAGTGGCGCATCGGTGCCGGCTACAACTACGGCATCGCACCGAACACCGACCTGGTGGCCCGCGTTGCGTACCAGAAGTTCGATATGAAGCATGGCCTGGACTTCAACGGCTATTCGACCGAAGTCGGCGTGCGCACCGCGTTCAACCCGTACGTGGAAGGCTACGTGATGGCCGGCTACGAGGACTACACCAAGAAGCACGGCATCAACCCGGACGGCGAGTTCTACGGCCGCGTCGGCGCCACCGCCAAGTTCAACCAGAACTGGGGCCTGAGTGGCGAAGTGAAGCTGGCCAAGGCCGGCGACCGCGAGTGGTTCGTGGGCCCGCGCTTCACCTGGTAACAAACGCCTGTCGTTAGTGCGTGTTGTGCTGGCGTGTGACTCTCTCTCTCTCCCACACGCCAACCGAAGCCCGGCCTCGCGCCGGGCTTCACTTTTATGGGCCCCGTGGCGCCACAATGCGGCATGGGCGACCCTTCCTCTCTTGCAGGCACCGGCACGACCTACCAGGAACATCTGACGCCTGCGCCGCTGCGCGGCCACTTTGGCCAGCTGTGGCAGAGCCAGCTTCCTGCCGATGCCGATGGGCACATCACCGTATTGCCCGATGGCTGCGTGGATATCCTCTGGCGCGACGGTGCGCTGTTCGTCGTCGGCCCGGACCGTGTGGCCGCGCACCCGGCGCTGGCACCCGGTGCGCAGGTGCTGGGCGCACGCTTCCGCCCCGGCCAGGCATTGGCCGCGCTGGGCCTGCCTTTGGCCGGGATCATCGGCCAGGCCGTGCCACTGGCTGATCTGAAGGGCGCGTGGGCGAACAAGGCGGCGGCCTCCATCGGCGACACCGCGCCTGCACAGCGCCTGCTGCGGATGGCGCACTGCCTGCAACAGCACATGGGTGCGGCCGCGCTCGATACGCCGGCGCAGCGCGCCCATGTCCTGTTCCAAGCGCTCGCCGCGGGTAATGCCACGCTGGATACGCTGGCGGCGCAGTTGGGCCTGAGCCCGCGCAGCCTGCGGCGTTTCAGCCAGTCGCAGTTCGGCTACGGCGCCAAGACGCTGGAGCGGATCCTGCGGCTGCAACGTTTCCTGCGCCAGAGTCGCGCGCTGCCACAGCATTCGTTGGCGATGCTGGCCGCTGATGCCGGCTATGCCGACCAGGCCCATCTCAGCCGCGAGGCGCGCGAGCTGACTGGCATGACCGCCAGCGAGCTGCGCCTGGAGTGGGGACAATGATGGCCGTTTTGTTCAAGACCGCCGTGCCGCGCTGACCGAAGCTGGGGTTCCAATCACGGAGCAACCTCATGAGCCACGAAGCTACCCACGAAGCCGAACGCCGCATCGACAACATCGAATTCAACGTCGCCGACATCGCCCGCAGCAAACGCTTCTACGGCGAGGTGTTCGGCTGGCAGTTCACCGACTATGGTCCGTCCTACACCGAGTTCGACGATGGCCGGCTGAAGGGCGGCTTCGTGTCTGACGCGCCGTTGCGTGCTCACGGAGGACCGCTGGTGATCCTGTACTGCGCGGACCTGGCCGACGCACAGCAGCGCGTGGTCGCCGCCGGTGGCGAAGTGGTGCAGGCGGTGTTCGCCTTCCCCGGGGGCCGCCGCTTCCACTTCCGCGATCTGGATGGCTACGAACTGGCGGTCTGGAGTGATGTGGACTGAGGTCTTCGTACCTTCGCCGGTGGACGGAACGAGAACCGCTCCGTCCCCGGTCAGGCGGTTCCGCTATGATCGCCCGCACATCGCCACACGCGATGCGTCCGCCTCAAGCCAGCAGGAACCGCCGTGAACTCCCAGCCCGCACCGATCACCGCCCTCAACCACACGCTCGACAACGAGCCGCAGCAGATCACTGCGCCGCTCACCCATTCGGCGGCGTTCCTGGTGCTGAGGGTGAAGGATGACGAGGCGTCGATCGCCAAGGCGCGCGAGGTGCTGGCCAGCACCGATGATCTGATCAAGAACACCGCCATCCGCGAGATCGAGCGCACGTTTACCTGCAACGTGGCCATCGGCCATCGCGTGTGGCAGCCGCTGGTGGGCACCACGCCGCCGCGCGAGCTGGCACCGTTCCGCGAGATCAAGGGTGCGACCCACACGGCCGTGTCCACGCCCGGTGACCTGCTGTACCACATCCGCGCACGCACCATGGACCTGATCGTGGCGTTCGAGCGCAATCTGCTGTTGGCCTTTGGCGATGCGGTTGAAGCGGTCGATGACGTGGCCGGCTTCCGCTACTTCGATGGCCGCGACCTGCTCGACTTCGTCGATGGCACCGCCAACCCGGAGGGGCTGTCGCTGCCGGAAGCCACGATCGTGGGTGAGGAAGACCCGGAACATGCCGGCGGCAGTTACGTGGTGGTGCAGAAGTACCTGCACAACCTCGATGCCTGGCGCGCGCAGAAGACCGAGGCGCAGGAGGCGATCATCGGCCGTACCAAGCACGACAACATCGAGCTGGACGATGCGCCGGCCGATGCACAGAAATCGCACAAGACGCTGTGCACCATCGAGGACGCCGACGGCGAGCACGAGATCCTGCGTGACAACATGCCGTTCGCCAACCCGGGCCGCGGCGAGTACGGCACCTACTTCATCGGCTACACGCGCCGCCTTTGGGTGATCGAGACGATGCTCGAGCGCATGTTCATCGGCAATCCCGCACCGCTGCACGACCGCATCCTCGATTTCTCCACCGCCACCACCGGCGTGACCTTCTTCGCACCCTCGCGCAAGGTGCTGGCCGACCTGGGCGAGTGATCGCGCCGGGCCATCGCCGGCCGCCATCTGCCTGTCATCTAGGGCGCCGACCATGGCGCGCTGGATGGGAGTGCAGGAGGCAGGCGATGGCCATGGCAGGGAACAGGACCGGCATGCGCCGCTGGTGGCGGCGTCTGGCCGCGGTGTTCGGCGCGTTGGCACTGGGGAGTGCCAACGTTCCCGCGCAGGAAGCCCCCGCGCACTGGATGGCCTACGCCGCCGCCGTGGGTGGCCAGCTGCAGCAGCGCCTGCAGCAGGAACAGGACCCGCAGGCGCAGCGTGTGCTGGCGTGGTTGCAGGCGCACCCTGACACACCGGCACCGCTGCCGGTGAGCGTGTGGATCGCGGCGGATGGCCGTATTTCGAAACTGGAATTCGACAGCCTGGGCGATGCCCAGGTCGACGCCGACCTGCGCGCGACGCTGCAGGCCGCGCCGTTGCAGGCGGCACCGCCGGCCGACATGCGCCAGCCGCTGCGCCTGGGCCTGTTGCTGGAGCCGAAGTAGATCCACGCCATGCGTGGATGTGGTGGGTAGATGCCGACCTTGGTCGGCAGGCGCGCACCAACCCAGGTTGGCGACTACCGGTAGCCCGGCCGCGCATGGCGTGGCGCTACCGCGTTGCCACCTGCGGTTCACGCGCGGCGGCGCTCCATGCGCGCAGGCCGAACACGGCCAGGCCGAGGAAGAACACGTACAGTGCCGCGGTCACGTGCAGCGACTTGAACAGGTACGCACCCACATAGACCACGTCCACCGCGATCCACACCCACCAGCAGGCCACGTGGCGGCGTGCCTGCCACCACTGGCCGACCAGGCTCAGCGCGGTCAGCATCGCGTCCAGCCAGGGCAGCGCGGCATCGGTGAAGGTGTGCATGGCCGCACCCAGCGCCACGCCACCGCACAGGCCGAAGGCCAGGTCGCGCAGCAGCGTGCTGCGTGCCAGTGGCACGATGCGGATGCTGCCCTCATCGGCGGCGTGCTGCCGCCAGTTGAGCCAGCCATAGACCAGGAAGCCACCGAAGGCGACCTGCAGCAGGGTGTCCGAGTACAGCTTGGCCTCGGCGAACACCAGCCCATACAGCGCCACCGACAGCAGGCCCACCGGCCACGCTGCCAGCCGGCGCCGGGCCATCAGCCAGACGCCGAGGATGCTGCACAGCGCGGCGGTCCACTCCAGCATCACGCCGCTCACAGCGCGAACGTCACCGACAGGCGGGCCTGTCGCGGTGCACCGGGGAACAGGTAGTAGTCACCGCCGCTGCTGCCGGTATCGCGCCAGTAGAAGCGGTTGAATACGTTGTCCACCGACAGGTTCCAGGTCACCGCGCGTTCGTGCAGGCGATGCTGGAAGCGCAGGCCGGCATCGAACACCGAGTAGTCCGGCGCGCGCACGCCACCATCGGCGCGTGCCACGTTGGCACCGGCATAGCGCCAGCCACCGGTCACGTCCAGGCCCTGCACGAACGGCAGCGCGTAGGCCACGTGCACGCTGGCGCGTACCTTCGGCACGTTCACCAGCTGATGGCCTTCATAGGCCGGCGTGCCGGTGTCGCGCGCGCGCGCCTGCAGCACGCTGGCGCTGGCCACGATCTGCAGTGCGTCGGTCAGCTGGCCGTTGGCGGTCAGCTCCAGGCCGGTGTGGGTCTGCGTGCCTTCCTCGACGAAGGTGTAGCCGACGTCGCTGCTGTCGGGCTTGGCGTACTGGTACGGCTGCGAGATGCGGAACACCGCCGCGCCCAAGGTCAGTGCTTCGACCGGCACGTACTTCACGCCCACTTCCAGCTGGCGCGACTGCACCGACGGCAGGAAAGTGTCGGCATTGCTGGTCCAGAACGGCGCTTCCTGGCCCAGCGAAATGCCGCGCACATAGCTGGCATAGGCGTTGAGCTGGTCGGTGGCCTTCCACACCACGGCGGTCTGCGGCAGGAAGCGCGACAGGCGGCTGTGCCGCTGCGGGGTGCCACGCTTGTCGTAGGCGCGCTCGTCCAGGCGCACGAAGCGGCCACCGGCCAGCCACTGCCAGTCATCACCGAAGCTCATCCGGTCCAGCGCGAAGAACGCGGTCTGGCGGCTGTCCAGGCGCCGTGCGGAGGGGCCCGGCATCTTCGGCGACGGCGCGAATACGGGCACCTGCGGATCGTGGATGTTGCTGGTGCCGACGTACTCGTTGACGCTCGGGCGCTTGTCCACGGTGCGGCGGAAGTAGTCGGCACCGAGGGTCAGCTGATGGCCGACGCTGCCGGTCTCGAAGCGGCCACGCAGCTCGGCACGGGCCTGCTGGTTGCGGCGGGTGTCGTCCGGGCTGCGGTAGTCGTAGACATCGTAGTCGCCGTTGGGCGCGAAGTAGTTGCCTGGCACGCTGCCATCGGCGCACTGCACGGCGTAGTAGCAGCCGTAGGCGAAGGCGACGTTGTCATCGATCACCGAGCGGCTGTGGCCGACCGAGACGCGCGACTGCCAGGCATCGTTGAAGTCGTAGGTATGCAGCGCGGTGATGTTGGTGCTGGCGATATCCACCGGGCGCTGCCACGGCTGGTAGCCGAGCAGGTGCTCGCGGTCGACACCGCGCGGCAGGTCACGCGCGCCCAGCAGCTGGTAGCCGGACACCGAGCGCTGCGAGCTGGTCTGGTAGTTGGCATCCACTTCCAGCTTGCCGCGCTCGCCGATCAGCCAGTCGGCGGCCAGCGAGTAGAAGTTGCGGCGGCCATCGGCGTGCGCGACGTAGGAATTGCTGGAGTCCCATGCGGCATTCAGGCGCAGGCCGAAACGCGGGGTGATCCAGTGGCCGACATCGACGGCGACGTAGCGTGAGCCTTCCGAATCGGTGCCGAGCGTGGCGGTGCGTACTTCAGCCGGGCGCTTGCCGATGTAGTTGATGATCCCGCCCGGCGCCATCACCCCTGCCGCCAGGCCGGCTTCACCCTTGAGGATCTCGACCGACTGCACGTTCTCCAGCGCCAAGCGTTGCTCGCCGGCGATGGACAGCCCGTTGAAGCGGTAGCCGGTGGCGGCGTCCAGCGCGAAGCCGCGGATGGCGATGTTCTGGTAGTAGCCCACAGGTGCATACGCATCACCCAGCGAGGCATCGTTGCTGGCCAGCTCGGACAGCGAACGTACCTGGCGACGTTCGAGATAGTCGCGCTCGAGCACGTTCACCGAAGCCGGCGTGTCCTTCCACGAACCGCCGCCGAAGGCATTCACGCGCGAGGTATCGGCCTTCGGCTTGCCGGCCTCCACGCGCACCGCCGCCAGTTCGGTCGGCGAGCGTTCGGCACCAGTGGCAGCCGCATCGGTGGTGGCCTCGGCCTCGCTGGCATGCAGCGGCAGCGCGGCGCAGAGGGCGAGTGAGAGCAGGGTGGGGCGCAGGCAGCGGTTCATTCGGTTCGTCTTCGGACAACAAGGGAGACGAAGCGACGGCGCGCAGGTGCACCGGCCCATGATGGGGGTGTGGCTGCGGCTCAAAGCTCCCTACGCCGGTGCAAACCGGATCAGGTTCCAAGGGACTCTCTCAGCCTGGCAGATCCAGGCACCCCCGCTTCAGGTGACCATTTCACTACAAATGGTACGGATTTGCGAGCGCCAGCCGGGGTCAGATCCCTTTCCTGCGGAAAGGGATCTGACCGCAACGCTGCGTCAACCGGATCACGCGACGGCGTGCAGGGCCTGCAGCAGTGCCCGCCCCGGCGCGCTGTGGAACCACGCCGGATGGCCCAGCATGAAGGGCTGCCAGGCCACGTCGGCATTCGCGGTTGAGCGGGTGACACCTTCGAAGTACTCCATTTCGGACAGTGCGAAGTCGAAATGGACCATTGGCAGCAGGTCGGCCAGCAGGTGCACGCGTGCCGCCGACAACGGCAGCACCTCGCGGTAGCCGTCGAGCAGGGCCAGCGCGATATCGATGCGCACCGCCTCCATGCCGCGCTCCAGTTCCAGCCACGCCACTGCGTTGCGCTCGATCGCGGTGGCGAGGTCGAACAGCGCGCTGGTGGGCGACGCCAGGCCGAAATCCAGCACGGTGCTGACCTCGCCGTTGCGCCACAGCAGGTTGGAGACATGCCAGTCGTTGTGCGCCCACAGCCGGGGCTCGGCGCGCAGGCGCTCGGCCAGACCGGCGTGCCACGGCAGCACGTCGCGCTGCAGCTGTGCTTCCCATGGAATGCGCGCGAGATAGCGTGCCAGCCCGGGACGTTCATCCAGTTCTGCCTTGATGGCGGCGATCGGATCGTCGGCACGGATCAGGTCGTCGCGCGCCACCAGCAGATGGGTGCTGCGCTGGGGCGCGTGGTAGCTGGCGGCGGCACGGTGCAGCTGTGCGAGCGTGCGCCCTGCTTCGCGGGCCTGCGCGACATCGGTCAACAGCGACCACGACACCGCGTCGCGATACAGGTCGTCGCCCACGCCGACATCGTGCAGTTCAAACGTCCATTCGCCGCGTTCGACCGCAGTGTGGCCATCGGTGGCCGGCAGCACCTGCACCACTGGCACGCCGGCGGCGGCGAGATGGGCGATGAAGTGGTGTTCTTCTTCCAGACAGGCCGCGCTGCGCACGCTGTGGTGGTGGCGCTTGATGAATACCGGTGCGCGCGTGCCATTGACGATGGCGGCGGCAGACAGCGGCCGCGGGCTGTGCCAGCGCGGTTGGCTGTGCCCGCCCAGCTGCGGGTAACGCGTACTCAGCCACGCGATGTCCGCCGCGCTGATCGGTGGCCAGTCGGCAGCGACCTCGTCGTTGTTGAGGCCCTGCACGCGGTGGGAGGAAGACGTCATGCCACAGTCCGATCGGGAAAGTCACATCCAAGGCTGCGCATTCAACGCCATGCGCGTGGCCAACGCAAACGGGCGGGTCATCGACCCGCCCGTCTCCGCGTCATCGGTATGTCGGCGCTGCTTACCAGCCGCGATGGCGGCCGCGGTCGTGGTAGTAGCGGTTGTCGTAGTAACGCTCACGCTGCCAGCGGCGGTCATCGCCACGGTCGTAGTAGCCACTGCGGTAGTAGCCACGGTCGTAACGGCGATCGTAGCGGTCGTCGTAACGGCGATTGTCGTAGTAACGGCGGTCGCGGCGGTCGGAGGTGGTCAGGTTGCCGATCGCGCCGCCGGCCACGGCACCGCCGACGGTGGCCGCAGGGTCGCCGTTGGACAGCAGGTTGCCGGCCACGCCACCGACCACGGCGCCGACCAGGGTGCGCTTGTCCTTCCTCGACATCGCGCTGGCATCGCTGACCACGGCGACACCGGCAACCAGTGCCAGGGCCATCGCCAGACCACGGAAGCTGAGTGTGGAAGTACTGAGCATGTTCGGTTCTCCTGTGAGGTGCATGCCACGCTGGGCAGGGAGGGCGCGGGGCGCCCCGGCTGCCGTGGAGACCACGCTGGCGTTCCAACATTGCCGGAACATTGCCTGGCCTACCGGGCGGCTTGCGCATTCATCTAGCGTCAGGCGGCATGAAGCAAGGCTGAAAGTGGCTTTTACCGCTCAGCTGGCAGAAAGGGAAAGGGCCGCGCATGGCGCGGCCCCTCCCGGTCTGCAAGGCGCTGCGGGCTCAGACGCCCATGGCCTTCTGCGCCTGGCGGGTCTGTTCCTGCTGCGCGTCCTGCTGCTGGTGCAGCACGTTCGGCGCGCCCTGCACCGCGCCGCTGCTGAGCGCCATGCTCTGCTCGCTGGCGGTGCGGGTTTCCACCGCAACGCGGCTGGCCGCCGGGTCACCGACCGTGCCCTGCACGGCGAACAGGCGCTCACCGTTCGGGCTGGGCACCACCGCGTCGATGCGCTGCAGGCCGGCGGCATGCGCCTCCCTGGTCAGGGCCGCTGCGGCGCTTTCCAGCGCGTGACGGTCCTTGAAGGTGCCCGCCGGCATCCGTTCCAGGCCTTCGGTGGCCTGCAGGTACATCGGATTGCGCGGGTGCCGCTCGTCGTTCAGCAGCGGGCGCTCGCGGGCCTCCTTGATCGCATCCAGCGTCTTCGCACCGACGATGCCGTCGGCAACCAGCCCGTTGTCCTTCTGCAGCTGGCGTACCGCCGCTTCGGTATTGCGGCCGAAGCGGCCGTCCTCGGCCAGCGGCTTGCCGTCGGCCCCGGCATAGCCGAGGTGGCCCAGCTGCTCCTGCACCTTGCGCACGCCCTCGCCGTGCGCGCCCGGCTTGTACAGCTCGGCGTGCGGGGCGGCAGCGGCCTTGTGTTCGGCCGCAGGCTTGCCCTGGGTCTGCTCATGCGATTGGGTGCGGCTTTCCAGCAGGTCGCGCGCCTTGGACAACGGGTCCGACGCGAACAGCTTCCAGTGCGGGTGGTCCTTCACCTGCTTGAGGTAATCCTCCACCGGCATGGTGTGCACGCCCTTGCTGCCGGTGGACTGGCTGATCAGCAGCTTGTCGGTGTTCGGGTCGCGCACCACCATCACGATGTGGTCGATGCCATTCCAGTGCTCGTGGCGGGTCCTGGCCGTATCCAGGCCGATGACCATGCCTTCCTTCAGCGCACCGGGCTTGAGGATGGCGTCGCGCTCGAGCAGCACGCCGGACTGTTCGACGGCCTTGTGCACGATGCCGCCGGAACCGAGGTTGCCCAGGTCGATGCGGTCGGCCTTGCTGAAGACAGCGTGCCCGGCCTTCTGGTTGATCTCGTCCATGGTCCGGTTCTGCAGGGTGCCGACCCAGCCGGAGCAATCGATGTAGCCCTGGTCCACGTTCTTGCCGGTCTTGCCCGGCACGTACAGCGCGTGGCCCGGGATGTTGATGGCGTACTTCACATCGTCGTACTTCACGCCAGCGTCGTACGCGGCGTGCAGTTCGATGCCCGGCTTCGGCGCAGCAGGAGCCGTTGCGGTCGCCGCCAGCGTGGCCGCAGCGGCGCCCACTGCGGCGGTCTGCGCAGGTGTGCCTGGAGCCTGGGCCTGGCCCGGTGCCACGGTCTGCGGCGTGATGTGCTTTTCCGGGATGCTGATCGCTGCGTACTTGTGGATGTAGTAGCTGGAGAAGGTCCGCGCCAGGTCGCCGTCGTTCATGCCACGCATTTCGGCCAGGGTGTGGCCGGTCAGCGCCTTGGCATCGGACCCGATCTGGTTGAGCACGTTGCGGCGCATGTTGATCTCTTCGCCATGGCCGTTGCGGACCACGCCGAAGGTGCCGGTGGCGATCGCGGTCTGCACCGAGCCATAGCCGGCGCTGCCCTGCTGGTGGGCCAGGTACAGGTCCAGGCCGGTCGGCGTGTCGCCGCCGGACAGGTACGGGTGGCCGGTGCGCTCATTGCGGCGCGCCATCGAGCCCAGGTTGTCCTGGTACATCTGCGCGGCGGCTTCGGTGTTGCGGGTCGGATCGAACTCGTGGCCGGTCAGGTGGTACTGGCGCGCCGAACCGGGCACGAACTGGAACAGGCCCTTGGCCCCGGTCGACGTGTTGTGGGCGCGTTCGTTGAACGTGCCGCCGGTCTCGATGTGCGCGAAGCGCATGAAGTCATCGACCGGAATGCCCTTCTGCCGGGCGACCTGCTCGACGATGTCCAGGACTTCCTTTTTGCTGTAGTCATGCTGTGCCATGACGTTTTCCTCGGGGTTGATGGAGCGGCCGATGCCGCGAATCGCCAACCGGACTCATCCGTGAGTCAAGAACATGTCGGTCAACAGGTAACCCGCCTGCGGCGGATGGAAATCAGGGCGCGATGTACTGCTGGGCCTTGCTGTCGAAGCGGTAGTGCACGGTGTCGCCGGCACCCAGCGCGCGGGTCTTGCCCGGGGCTTCGATGGTGGTGCCCTTGAAGGTCACGGTCAGCTGCGGCAGGCCGTTGCCATCGGCCACGAAGGCCAGTTCGCCATCGCTGTCGGTGCACGGCATCACGTTGCCGTCGTCGCAGGCCGCGCTGTTGTCTTCGCCGGTGCGCACCGAGCCGACGTAGCGCCAGACCTTGCTGTCCAGGTCGTCCTCGCTGCGCTTGGGGTTGAACAGCAGCAGGGCGTAGCCGCTGCTGCTGATGCCGCGGTCGAAGCTGCTGGTCGGCACCGCCAGCAGCAGGCGGCCGTCGGCGGTGTGGTGTTCGATCGGCTTGCGCCGGGTATCGACGTCGTCGGCCTTGTCGTAGGCGCCGAGCGCACCGATGGTCCATTCCTGGCCACGGAACTTCCACGGCTTCTTCGCGTCGCCGCCGGCCAGTACGAAGGTGGCCTCGGCCAGATTGGCGCGGTCGTCGGGGCCGGCCGGCTGCTGTTCGCCCGGCTTGCCGTAGTGCTCGCGGGTGTCCCAGGAAAAACCGGTGTAGTAGGTGGTGCCGTCCAGGGTGAAGCGGTGGCCGAACCAGAAGGTCGCCACGCTGCCGTTCTGGACCTCATAGGACGTCGCACCGTCGCCATCCACCTGGTAGATGAAATACATCACGGTCGGCGCGTCGGGCGGGGTGACGGCGGCATCGGGAGAGGGGTTCTGCATCGGGGCAACATCCTGTCGGGGCGCTTTGGCAGCCTGCGCAGGCGCAGGCCGGGAGGACGAGGGGGCCGGATCGGCGGCGCTGCAGGCGGCAGCGGAAAGAGAGACGAGCAGGCATGCCGCGAATGCGCGCAGGGGCCGCAACGGCAGGGTCCAACGTAGCTCGGGGGGGGACTGCATGCGCCTCTCCATGGTCAGCGTTGCCGGGCCAGACGGCCGGCAGGAAGCCGCACCCCATCCACCACGGACGGGAGCGAGGACATGAGCCGGTCGATTCCTTTGACCTCGCATTGAGAACTCATGCCTGTCCATCTTGGCACAGATCCGCAGGCCGTCAAAGAGGGGGGGCGGCAGCCGGGTCTGTGATGTGAAGTGCGTCTCAGATCTTGCCGTCACGCAGGTAGTCGAACAATTCGGCGTCGCCCTTCAACCCCAGCTTGAGCATGGCGTCGCCCTTCTGCCGGCTGATGGTGCTGACGCTCTTGTGCAGCTGCAGCGAAATCTCCTTCACCGTCATGCCGGTGCCGAGCAGTCGCAGCACCTCCACTTCGCGTGGTGACAACGGCTTGCCGTCGCCCTCGCGCATGCGCCAGCTGCCGGCCGCGTCCACCCGCTCGCGCAGGCTGCGGCTGATGTAGGGCTGGCCGCGGTACACCGACTGGATGGCCTGCGGCAGCTCGTCCATTGACGAACTCTTGTCGACCAGACCGAGCACGCCACTGTCGAGCACCATGCGCAGGATCGCCAGGTTGCTGGAGACGCTGAGCATCAGCACCGGCAGGTCCGGATGCCGGCGGCGGATCATGCCGATCATGGCGAAGCCATCGGCCTGCGGGCTGCCCGGCATGGAGTAGTCGGTGACCAGCAGGTCACAGGGCTGGTTGGCGAGCAGGGTCATCAGCGCCTGCGCGCTGTCGGCCTCGCCGACCACGCGGCCCACGCCGCTCGACTCGATGACGGCGCGGGTACCGATGCGGACCACCGGGTGATCGTCTGCGATGATGATGCGCAAGCTCATGCTCTAGTATGGCCATCGGGCACGCCGGGCCGCGACCATCGCGGTCCCTGGCAGGATTCTAGGAGATCGACGCAGATGCGTAGGTGGGCTGTTCGCGGGCTGCTCCTGCTGCTGGCGGTGCTGGCCCTGCCCGTGGCCCAGGCACAGCCGGCCCCTGGGCTGCTGCCGCTCAGCCCGTTGCAGCGCGAATACCTGGTGGCGCATCCGACCATCGTTGTCGGGCAGTATGACAGCGGTTGGCCGCCCTTCGAGTCCCTCCGTGACGGCCAGCAGGTCGGTCTGGGACCGGACTACCTGTCGCATCTTGCACGCCAGCTCGGCATGAAGGTCGAGGCGCGCCGCTATCCGGACTGGACATCCGTGCTGGATGCGGCATGTCGTGGCGAGATCGACGTGGTGATGAATGTCGGCCTCAGTGCCGACCGCACCCGCTGCATGGTCTATACCGCGGCCTACAGCGAAGCGCCGCTGGCCCTGGTGGGCCGGCCGGACGACCTGCGTGCCTCCGACATGCCCGACCTGGAGGGTCTGCGGGTGGTGGTCGAGCAGGATTTCCTGACCGGTCCGCAGGTGCGCGCCCGATTCCCGCGTGCCCGCCAGCTTGTCGTAAACGACACGTTGAGCGCATTGCAGATGGTCAGAGACGACAAGGCCGACGTCTACATCGGCAATGCCTTTGTCGCCACCGAGCTGATTGCCAGCCGGCGCCTGCAGGGCGTGGCGCTGTTGCGGCCCAGCGACCTGCCCCCTGAACGGCTGCACTTCGGCATTCCCAACAGCAAGCAACCCCTGGCTGAAGCCCTGGACCTGGCGCTGGCGGCCACCAGCCAGGCCCAGCGTGATGCCCTCGCACAACGATGGCTGCCACCGCCGCACTGGTCGGCATCGGCGCAGCTGGCGCTGAGCCAGGCCGAGAAGCGCGTGCTGGAGCAGCCGTTGAAGATCGGTTTCGCCCCGAATGCCGCGCCACTGTCGTTCACCGGCGAGGATGGCCGGCCCAGCGGGCTGGCCAGCGAATACCTGCAGCGCCTGATGCAGGCCGGTGCCAACCTGCAGGTCGAGGACAGCCACGACTGGTACGAGGTGCGCGAGAAGGCCCGCCGCGGTGAGCTGCAGGCGGTGATGGGCATTCCTGTCGATTCACGGTACCTGGGCCCGGACTGGGTGTTCAGCCAGCCCTTCATCAGCGTGCCGAACGTGATTGTGGTCAGGAGCGATGGCGAGTCGCTGCTGGGCCTGGCTGACCTGCAGGGCAAGCGCGTGCTGCTGTCCGACCCGGAGCGTGTGCGCGGCTACGTGCTGCAGCAGGCACCGCAGGCGCGGATCATCGCTGCACGCAGCGCCGAGCAGTCGCTGCAGCGCCTGCTCGCTGGCGACGCCGATGCGTACATCGGCAACCTTGCCGTGGTCGATCACCTGCTGCGCAGCCGTTTCCCGGGGCGGCTGCAGGTGGCGGCACCGGCCGGCTTCAACGACCAGCTGGTGCTGGCTGTGGACCGCCGCCACGCGGCACTGGCTACCACCTTCGATCGCCTGCTGCTGCAGATGACCCCACGCAAGCGCGAGGCCCTGCGCAATGCCTGGCTGGGGGTGGAGTACCGCAACGGTGTCGACTGGAACAAGGTGCTGCGGTGGGGCGTGCCGGTGCTGCTGGTGCTGCTGACCGCGCTGCTTGTACATGGCGTCGGCCATTGGCGGCTGCGCCGCGAGGTGGCAGGACGTCGCCAGCTGGAGCAGCGTCTGGCCGAGGTGACCGACAACCTGCCTGCAGTGGTCTATCAGGCGCGTCGCGACGCCGATGGCGCGCTCAGCTTCCCGTTCATCGCCGGTGACCTGCCTGCGTTGTTCGGCATTACACGGCAGCAGGCCGAACAGGATGCGAGGGTGTTGCTGGAACGCATCGAGGAAGAGGACCGCGCGCACATCCTGCACTCCATCGAGCAGGCCGCGCGCCAGTTCGCCCCATTGATCCTGGAGTTCCGCCTGCGCAGCGATGGGGAGGGCGTGCGCTGGGTGCGCAGCCAGGCCCACCCCTATGCCGCCGAAGAGGGCGCGGTGATCTGGAGCGGTTACTGGGTGGACGTGAGCGAAGCGCGGATGCAGGCCGATGCCCTGGCGGCGGCGAAGGCGGACGCCGAGCAGGCCGCCGAGGCCAAATCGCGCTTCCTGGCCACGATGAGCCATGAGATCCGCACGCCGATGAGTGGCGTGCTGGGGATGCTGGAGGTGCTGGCGCACTCACCGCTGGACAGCGAACAGCAGCGCATCCTCGGCGTTATCGAGGATTCGGCCCAGATGCTGCGGCAGATCCTCGATGACATCCTCGATTACTCGCGGCTGGAAGCAGGGGCGTTGCGCCTGGAACCGGTGCCGCAACCGCTGCGGCCCCTGCTGGAGAGCGTGTGCCGCCTGCTGTCGGCCCAGGCCAGCGCGCGTGGCCTGGCGCTGCACGTGCAGATCGATCCCGAGCTGGCGCCGGCCCACGAAGTGGACGGCGTGCGGCTGCGCCAGATCGTGTTCAACCTGCTCAGCAATGCCATCAAGTTCACCGCACAGGGCGAGGTGCGCCTGCAGCTGGAGGTGCTGGGGCCGACCAGCGAAGACGGCGTGCAACCGCTGTGCCTGAGCGTTACCGACACCGGCATCGGCATCGCACCGGAACAACTGCAGCACCTGTTCGCGCCCTTTACGCAGGCCGGTGCCTACATCCAGCGTGACCACGGCGGCACTGGCCTGGGATTGAGCATCTGCCAGCGACTGGTGCAGATGATGCAGGGCGAATTGACCCTGCACAGCACGCTGGGCGAAGGAACCCGCGCCGAAGTGCGGGTATCGCTGGTGGAGGCCGGCAGCGAGGACGCGGCGGCACTGCTGGCCGAGCAGGACCAGTCCGCGCTGCTGCCCGCCGCGCTGCGCCAGGCGCGGGTGCTGGTGATCGAGGACCACCCGACCAACCAGGCGATGATGGCGTGGCGGCTGCAGCAGCTGGGCGTGCCCCATGTGCTGCTGGGCGATGGCCAGCAGGCGCTGGATCGCCTGTCGTCGGAGAGCTTCGACCTGGTGATCACCGACTGCCGCATGCCGGTACTCGATGGATTTGGCTTCACCCGCCTGCTGCGCGAACGCGAGGGCCGTACCGGCCAGCCGCGGCTGACGGTGCTGGCGCTGACCGCCAGCGTGCTGGACGACGATGCGCGCCGCTGCCGCGAGGCCGGCATGGACGAGGTACTGGCCAAGCCGCTGTCGCTGGCCACGCTGCGTGCGGCGCTGCTGCGCTGGCTGCCGCAGGCCCAGGGCCAGTCGTTCGAGGTGCCGGTGCCGGAGGTTGCCGCCGACGACGGTGAAGCATTGCCTGATCTGGCCACCCTGCAGCAGCGCTTCGGCTCGCGCGTGGTGGCCGAGCAGCTGCGCGACAGCCTGTTGCAGGCCAGCGAGGGTGACCTGGCCGCCGTGCAGCGCGCCGTGCAGGCTGGCGACCGCCAGGCTGCGGCGCTGCACCTGCATCGCCAGGCCGGCGGGCTCGGGGCGATCGGGGCCACGGCACTGGCCCAGCAGGCCAATGCCCTGGTCGAGCGCCTGCAGGATGCGGCAGAGGCCGATACGGCGCCGTTGTTCGCCACCGTAACGACGTTCGTGGCGCGGCTGCAGCAACAGCTGCAGCGCCTGGCTCACTGAGCCGACTGCTGCTGCAGGTAGGCGATCACCAGGGCGCGGCGTTCTGCGCTGGGGAAGGCGTTGTACATGCGGGTGCCCGGCACCAGGTGCGTGGGTGACTGCAGGAAGGTATCCAGCGTCTGTGCGGTCCAGGTGATGTCGGCGCGGCGCATGCCGTCGGAATACCCATAGTCGGGCAGGCTGCCGGCGCGGCGGCCGATCACGCCGTGCAGGTTGGGTCCGAAGCGGTGGATGCCACCGGGCTGCACGGTGTGGCAGCCGGCACACAGTTCGAACGCGCGCTGCATGGCCTGCTGCCGGGCCTGTTCGGGCGTGGCCGGCACCGCGGGCGGGCGCTGGCAGGCCGTGGCAAGCAGGGCCACGGCAACGGCGGTGAGCAGGCGGCAGGCACGCATGGGTGGGCAGGATAGCGGTGCGGTGGAGCGGTCGGGCTGCGACACACGGTCGCAGCCCGGGGCGATCACATGCCCGAGTAGTTCGGGCCGCCGCCGCCCTGCGGGGTCACCCAGACGATGTTCTGGGTCGGATCCTTGATGTCGCAGGTCTTGCAGTGCACGCAGTTCTGCGCGTTGATCTGCAGGCGCGCGTTGTCGGCTTCGCCAACGAACTCGTACACACCGGCCGGGCAATAGCGGGCTTCCGGGCCTGCGTACTCGGCCAGGTTCACCTTCACCGGAATGCCGGGGTCCTTCAGCGTCAGGTGGCTGGGCTGGTTCTCGTCGTGGTTGGTGCTGCTCAGGAACACCGAGCTGAGGCGGTCGAAGGTCAGCACCCCATCCGGCTTCGGGTAGGCGATGCGGGTGTGCTTGGCGGCCGGTTCCAGGCAGGCATGATCCGGCTGCGTGCGGTGCAGGGTCCACGGCGGGTTGCGCACGCCCAGCTTCGGCAGCAGCCACTGCTCGACGCCGGTCATCAGCGTGGCCACGGTCTGGCCCTTCTTGAACCACTGCTTGAAGTTCTTGGCCTGCTGCAGTTCGGTGAACAGCCAGCTGGCTTCGAACGCCTTCGGGTAGGCGCTCAGTTCATCGTGCTGGCGGTCGGCGGCCAGCGCGTCGAACGCGGCGTCGGCGCACAGCATGCCGGTCTTGATCGCGGCATGGCTGCCCTTGATGCGGCTGGCGTTGAGGTAGCCGGCCTCGCAGCCGACCAGTGCACCGCCCGGGAACACCGTCTTCGGCAGCGACAGCAGGCCACCGGCGGTGATCGCACGCGCGCCGTAACCGATGCGGGTACCGCCTTCCAGATGCTTGCGGATGGACGGATGGGTCTTGAAGCGCTGGAACTCTTCGAATGGGCTCAGCCACGGGTTCCTGTAGTCCAGGCCTACCACGTAGCCGATGGCGACCTTGCCGCCGTCGGCGTGGTACAGGAACGCGCCGCCGTAGGTGTCGCTGTCCAGCGGCCAGCCGGCGGCGTGAACCACCAGACCCGGCTCATGCCGGGACGGGTCGATCTGCCACAGCTCCTTGATGCCGATGCCGTAGGCCTGCGGGTCCTTGCCTTCGTCCAGCGTGTAACGCGCGATCAACTGGCGGCCGAGATGGCCGCGCGCGCCTTCGGCGAAGATCGTGTATTTCGCCTGCAGCGCCATGCCGCGCTCGAACGCCGGGCCGATGCTGCCATCCTTCTCGATACCCATGTCGCCGGTGGCCACGCCGATCACTTCACCGTTGTCGCCGTACAGCACCTCGGCTGCGGCGAAGCCGGGGAAGATCGCCACTTCCAGCGCCTCGGCCTGCTGCGCCAGCCAGCGGGTCACTTCGCCCAGGCTGATGATGTAGTTGCCTTCGTTGTGGAAGCACTCCGGCAGCAGCGCGTTGGGCGTGCTGCGCGCGCCGGTTTCGCTGAGGAACAGGAATTCGTCACGGGTGACCTTCTGCTTCAGCGGTGCGCCGCGCTCGGCCCAGTCCGGGAACAGCTCGGTCAGCGCGCGCGGATCCATCACCGCACCAGACAGCACGTGCGCGCCTGGTTCGGACCCCTTCTCCAGCACGCACACCGACAACTCGCGGCCGGCTTCGAGCGCGCGCTGGCGCAGGCGGATCGCGGTGGCCAGGCCGGCGGGGCCGGCGCCGACGATCACCACGTCGAACTCCATTACTTCACGCGGGGGCAGGGCGTTGGCTTCAGCGCTCATCGATTGCATGACTCGTGGGTAGGGCCGGCATCGGGGCCACCGGCGGTGCCTGGGAATCGCGCGTGCGGCCACGGGCGAAACGGTTGTTTGAATGTGTCAGGGTACCGGGCCGCGCGTGATCGAGCTAGATCGCCGATGTTCACGTCACGATTGCTGCGGTGCAGCGTAAGGCTGCGGCCCGGGTGGGTGCCGACCCTGGTCGGCACGCTCTGCCCGGATGACCGACAATGGCCGGGTCCTGACTGCGCGTGAGTGCCATGGCTTTGCATCCGTACGATCTGTTCGATGTCCGTTCCCTGCTCAATGAGGAAGAGCGCGCGGTGCAGGAGAGCGTCGCCCGCTTCACCAACGAGCGCGTGCTGCCGATCATCGGCGATGCCTTCGACCAGGCCCGTTTCCCCTCTGAACTGGTGCCGGAGATCGCCTCGCTGGGCCTGCTGGGCGCCACCCTGCCGGCCGAATACGGCGGCGGTGATCTGGGTGCGGTCAGCTACGGCCTGATCTGCCAGGAGCTGGAGCGCGGCGATTCGGGCCTGCGCAGCTTCGTCTCGGTGCAGAGCTCGCTGTGCATGTACCCGATCTATGCCTACGGCAGCGAGGAACAGCGCCAGCAGTGGCTGCCGGCGATGGCACGCGGCGAGCTGATCGGCTGCTTTGGCCTGACCGAGGCGCATGGCGGTTCCGATCCGGCCAGCATGAAGACCCGCGCGGTGCGCGACGGCAGCGACTGGCGCATCAGCGGCAGCAAGATGTGGATCACCAGCGGCCCGGTGGCCGACCTGGCCATCGTCTGGGCGCAGACCGAGGACGGCATCCAGGGCTTCGTGCTGGAGAAGGGCATGGCCGGCTTCACCACGCAGGAGATCAAGCACAAGATGAGCCTGCGCGCGTCGCTGACCGGCGCGCTGTTCTTCGATGACGTGCGCGTGCCCGACAGCCATCGCCTGCCGAACGTGAAGGGCCTGAAGGGGCCGCTGGGCTGCCTGACCCAGGCCCGTTACGGCATCAGCTGGGGCCCGATCGGTGCCGCCGTTGCCTGCCTGGATGAAGCGCTGGGCTATGCCAAGGAGCGCGTGCTGTTCGGCCGCCCGCTGGCGGCCACCCAGAGCGCGCAGATCAAGCTGGCCGAAATGGCCCGCCGCATCACCACCGCGCAGCTGCTGGCCCTGCAGCTGGGCCGCCTGAAGGAAGCCGGGCAGCTGCAGCCGCAGCAGGTCAGCCTGGCCAAATGGAACAACTGCCGCATGGCGATCGACATCGCCCGCGAATGTCGCGATCTGCTGGGTGGGGCCGGCATCACCACCGAACACGTGGCGATCCGGCATGCACTGAACCTGGAATCGGTGATCACCTATGAAGGCACCGAGACCGTGCACCAGCTGGTGATCGGCCGCGAACTGACCGGCATCAACGCGTTCTGAAACCTGGTTCCGGTGGGTGCCAACCTTGGTTGGCACATCTTTCCAGAAGTTTCTGCAGCCGCCTTGACCTGTCTTTGGTAGGTGCCAACCTTGGTTGGCACACTCCTTCGGCACGCGACCGGGGAACAGTGCGGACCAAGGTCCGCACTCACCAGAAGCAGGTCACACCCACCAGCGGCGATCCACAGCCACCCCGGAGCGGTTTACGCGCCGCCGGCAAACCCATGCTGCCGCCACGCCTCGTACATCACCACGGCAACGGTGTTGGAAAGATTGAGGCTGCGGTTGCCCGGCCGCATCGGCAGGCGCAGGCGGCGGCCATCCGGCAGCGCATCGAGCACGTCCTGCGGCAGGCCACGGCTTTCCGGGCCGAACAGGAAGGCATCGCCATCTTCGAACGCCACGCTGTCGTAGCGGACGCTGGCACGCGTACTCAGGGCGAACAACCGCTTCGGTGCGATCCGCGCCAGCGCGGTGTCCAGGTCGGGGTGCACCTGCAGGCGCGAGTACTCGTGGTAGTCCAGGCCGGCGCGCTTGAGCTGCTTGTCTTCCAGTGCGAAGCCGAGCGGCTCGACCAGGTGCAGCTGCGCGCCGGTGTTGGCGCAGAGCCGGATCACATTGCCCGTGTTGGGCGGGATTTCCGGTTGGAACAGGATTACGTGGAACGGGGGCGCGGCATTCATCGGCGCAGTGTACCTGCGACGGCGGCCGCCTCTAGGGCGCACGCCCTGCGCTGGGCAGGGCGGCACCGCTTACGGGCGCAGCAGGACCTGGGCGGTTTCGGTGGCCAGGGCCTGCAGGTCGGCAGCGCTCGGACGCACCTGCAGGGCCGGCAGGTTGACGATCACCTGGTTGGCGACGCTGGTGGCAGCGGCAGCCAGGGTGGCGGCGTAGCGCTGGGCTTCCAGTTCGGCGGCCAGGGCGACGCGCTGTTCCAGGCTCGGGCGCACTTCCACCGAGGCCAGGGTGGTGATCGGCATCGCGGCGGCGACCGGGGCGGCGACGTAGCCGTTGCGCTCGGCCAGCTGGTCGGCGCTCGGGCGCACTTCCACGGTGGCCAGGGTCGGGATGCCGCTGGCCTGTTCCCAGGCCTGCTGGGCCAGCTGGTCGGCGGCCGGGCGAACCTGCACGGTGGCCAGGGTCTTGATGGATTCGGAGGCCTGCACCGACGAAACAACCGCGGTGCCGGCGATCAGGGCGATGGCGATGGCAATGGTCTTGGCGTTCATGACGGGGCCTGTTTAGTGTTGGTGATCAGTGGTGTGGTAGTAAGGTAGTACACCAATTCTGGGGATGCAAGAAGAATTTTCGATTTCCTGCATTTGTTCAGTCTTCAGTCAGTTTGCGTCTGAAGCCCTTCCTGGCGCAGGAAGTACCAAGCAATCCCCGTGCCAACTTTTATTCATTGATTTACAAGGGTTTTTTATCAATCGAAAAGTGTCCGGTGGGCGGACACCTGTCCATTCGATATGCCGCGGACACTGTCCGGACGCCTTCAGCCGGCACATGTGACGGTTCACGCCCCCCGGCTGGGGCCGGGCCGGATGGCCTTCAGGGCAAACACCCCCAGTGACTGGCGACCGATTCCTGCCGTTGCCTGCGCAGGCTAGGATCGGGATTCACCTATGTGACCAAGGATCCGGATATGTCTCTCGCCCTTCGCCCGCGCGCCGCATTGCTGGCCGTCGCCCTCAGCACCGCCCTGGGCACGCTTGCGCCCACCTCCGCGCTTGCCGCCAGGCCGACGGCACCGGCCAAGGTCGATATCCCGTACGAGCAGTTCACCCTGCCCAACGGCCTGCGCGTGATCGTGCATACCGATCGCAAGGCGCCGATCGTCGCGGTCAACGTCTGGTACCACGTGGGCAGCAAGGATGAGCCGGCCGGCCGCACCGGCTTCGCGCACCTGTTCGAGCACCTGATGTTCCAGGGCAGCGAGAACCACGACGGCGAATTCTTCGAACCGTTCAAGCAGGTCGGTGCCACCAACCAGAACGGCACCACCAACACCGACCGCACCAACTACTTCGAGAACGTGCCGACCACCGCGCTGGACATGGCGCTGTGGATGGAGTCGGACCGCATGGGCCATCTGGTCGGTGCGATCGACCAGGCTGCGCTGGACGAGCAGCGCGGCGTGGTGCAGAACGAGAAGCGCCAGGGCGAGAACCAGCCCTACGGCCAGGCCTGGGACCAGATCAACAAGGCGCTGTATCCGGTTGGCCACCCGTACCACCACGGCGTGATCGGCTCGATGAACGATCTCAACGCGGCCTCGCTGGATGACGTGAAGACCTGGTTCCGCACCTGGTATGGCCCGAACAACGCGGTGCTGGTGCTGGCCGGCGACATCGATCTGGCCACCGCCAAGGAGAAGGTCGCCAGGTACTTCGGCAGCATCCCTGCTGGCCCGACCATGGCGCAGCCGGCGGTGAACGTGGCCAAGCGCAGTGCCGATACCCGCGAGACGATGACCGACAAGGTGCCGCAGGCGCGCATCTACCGCGCCTGGAACGTGCCGCAGGTCGGCACCGCCGACATCGACCAGTTGCAACTGTTCTCCGAAGTGCTGGGCGGCGCCAAGTCCTCACGCCTGAGCCAGCGCCTGCAGCACCAGGACAAGCTGGTGGACAGCATCGGCTCGGGCCTGTCGACCTCGCAGCTGGGCTCCAACTTCGTGATCGTGGCGACCGTGAAGCAGGGCCAGGACCCGGCCAAGGTCGAGAAGATCATCGACGAGGAACTGGACCGCCTGATCAAGCAGGGCCCGACCGCGGCCGAGCTGGAGCGCGCCAAGACCGGCGCCCGTGCCGGCTTCATCCGTGGCATCGAGCGCATCGGTGGCTTCGGCGGCAAGGCCGATGCGCTGGCCGAGTGCGCGGTGTTCACCGGCGACCCGGGTTGCTTCCGCACCTCGCTGGCCAACATCGAGAAGGCCAGTGCCGCCGATCTGAGCCGCCTGGGCGCAGAGTGGCTGGACAAGGGCAGCCACACCCTGGTGATCGCACCGGGTGAGCGCGTGGCGCTGAAGGAAGAACCGAGCCAGACGCCGAAGCCGTTCACCGTGCCGGCGGTGGACCCGAAGTACAGCACCCTGCCGGAACAGGTGGACCGCAAGGCCGGCGTGCCGCAGACCCGCGAGTTCCCGCAGCTGAAGTTCCCGGCACTGCAGCGCGCCACGCTGAAGAACGGCACCCAGGTGATCCTGGCCGAACGCCACGAGATTCCGGTGGTGCAGTTCAGCTACCAGTTCCCGGGCGGCTTCAGCGCCGACCAGGGCCGCAAGCCCGGCACCGCCAACTTCACCATGAGCCTGATGACCGAAGGCGCCGGCAAGCTCGGTTCGCTGGCCTTCGCCGACGCCGCCGACGCACTGGGCGCCAGCCTGGATGCCTCGGCCGGCCTGGACTCGATGAGCGTGGACCTGTCGGCGCTGAAGGAAAACCTGGCACCGTCGCTGGCGCTGTACCGCGACCTGCTGCGCGAACCGCGTTTCGAGCAGGGCGAGATCGACCGGGTCAAGGCGACCTGGATCGCCGGCATCCAGCAGGAGAAGGTGAACCCGGGTGCGGTGGCCATGCGCGTGCTGCCGCCGCTGCTGTACGGCAAGGGCCACCCGTACGCCATCCCGTTCACCGGCAGCGGCGACGAGGCGGCGATCAACGGCCTCACCCGCGAAGATCTGGTTGATTTCCACCACGACTGGCTGCGCCCGCAGAATGGCACCCTGATCGTGGTCGGTGACACCACCCTGGCCGAGATCGTGCCGCTGCTGGACAAGCAGCTGGGTGACTGGAAGGCGACCGGCGAGGCGCCGCAGGTGAAGGCGGCCACCGATGTCGCGCTGCCGAAGGGCCCGCGCGTGTTCCTGATCGACCAGCCGGGTGCGGTGCAGGCCAACCTGTTCGCCGGCCAGGTGGTGGCGCCGTCCAGCGCCGCCAGTTCGACCCGCTTCGACATTGCCAACGGCGTGATCGGCGGCGACTTCACCTCGCGCCTGAACATGAACCTGCGCGAGGACAAGCACTGGTCGTACGGCGCGCGCAGCAGCGCGACCAGTTCGGTGGGCCAGCGCCCGTGGATGGCCAGTGCGCCGGTGCAGATCGACAAGACCGGCCCGGCACTGGCGGAAATGCGCAAGGAGATCGCCGCATTCGCCGACGGCAGCAAGCCGGCCACCGCTGCCGAAGTCAACCGCATCCGCAACATCCAGACCCTCAGCCTGCCCGGTGCCTACGAGACCGCCAGTGCCGTGGCCGCGACCATCGGTTCGATCGTGCAGTTCAAGCGCCCGGACGACTATGTGCTGCGTCGCAAGGCCGAGATCGAAGCGATGACCCCGGCGCAGGTGCAGCAGGCCGCTGCCGAGATCAAGCCGCAGGCCCTGACCTGGGTGGTGGTGGGCGATCTCAAGCAGACCGAAGCGGCCGTACGCGCGCTGAACCTGGGCGAGGTGACGGTGATCGACGCCGAGGGCAACCCGGTCAAGAAATAAGGCACGACCCGGCCCGCCTGTGGCGGGCCGGCTCCCCCGGTAGTGCCGGCCGCTGGCCGGCAACCCCTTAAGGGGTCGGAGCCCCCGCAGGGGGCTCTGACCCCTCCGCCGACCTGGGGTCGGATCCCCCGCAGGAGGCTCTGACCCCGGCCCCGGCTACCCCCGATTCAGGCTGTTCAGGCAGAATCGCCCCATACCCTTCCAGGATCTGCCCATGCGCGTTCTGCTGCTTTCCTCTCTGCTGCTCACCGTCACTGCCTGTACCTGGGTGCCGATCGAACCGGCCGGCAAGGCGACCCGCGTGTTGCCGGCAGGTCCGGTTCCGGCCGGCTGCATCGCCAAGGGCGAGGTGGTGGTCACCGTGAAGAGCAAGGTCGGCTTCTACAACCGCAACCCGCTGCGCGTGCAGGAAGAGCTGGAAACCCTGGCCCGCAACGAGGCCCCGAGTGCTGGCGCCAACGCCGTACAGGCCGCCGCCGCGCCCGCCGATGGCAGCCAGCGGTTCGCCGCGTTCCAGTGCCCGCCGCGCTGAACGCTTCACCATACGGCCAAGCCTGAATTCGTAAAGATGCGGTGAAGGCCCCGGGGGTTATAGAATAGCGCCCCCTTTTGCCTGAGCCTTGGCGCTAACCTCGATGCTCTTCAAGAATGTCTCGATCGCCGGCCTGGCACACGTTGATGCGCCGCATACGCTGACGACCAAGGAAATCAACGAGCGGCTGCAGCCGACGTTGGATCGCCTCGGTATCCGCACCGACGTGCTCGGCGATATCGCCGGCATCCATGCCCGCCGCCTGTGGGACAACGGCGTGCTTGCGTCCGATGCCGCCACCATGGCCGGCCGCAAGGCGCTGGAAGACGCAGGCATCGATGCGACGCAGGTCGGCCTGCTGGTCAACACCTCGGTCAGCCGCGACTACCTGGAGCCGTCCACCGCCTCGATCGTGTCGGGCAACCTCGGCGTCAGCGACGAGTGCATGACCTTCGACGTCGCCAATGCCTGCCTGGCCTTCATCAACGGCATGGATATCGCGGCGCGCATGATCGAGCGTGGCGACATCGACTACGCGCTGGTGGTGGATGGCGAGACCGCCAACCTGGTGTACGAGAAGACCCTGGAGCGCATGACCGCCCCGGACGTCACCGCCGACGACTTCCGCAACGAGCTGGCCGCCCTGACCACCGGTTCGGGCGCCGCCGCGATGGTGATGGCGCGCTCGGAACTGGTGCCGGATGCACCCCGCTACAAGGGTGGCGTGACCCGTTCGGCCACCGAGTGGAACCAGCTGTGCCTGGGCAATCTGGACCGCATGGTCACCGATACCCGCCTGCTGCTGATCGAAGGCATCAAGCTGGCCCAGAAGACCTTCACCGCCGCCAAGATCGCCTTGGGCTGGGCCGTGGAAGAGCTGGACCAGTTCGTGATCCATCAGGTCAGCCAGCCGCACACCGCTGCGTTCATCAAGAACTTCGGCATCGACCCGAAGAAGGTCATGACCATCTTCGGCGAGCACGGCAACATCGGCCCGGCCTCGGTGCCGATCGTGCTGAGCAAGCTCAAGCAGCTGGGCAAGCTGAAGAAGGGCGATCGCATTGCACTTCTGGGCATTGGTTCCGGCCTGAACTGCTCGATGGCTGAAGTGGTCTGGTAAGCAGCCCGCTGCCCGACCTCCTGTAGAGCCGAGCCATGCTCGGCTCACGCGCGCAGCGCGGCTCTTCCGCAGCGGACCGGAGAGCAGCCGAGCATCGGTTCGGCTCCACATTGCGCCGCGACTCTCCCTAGGTGCTCCGCATGCGCGATCTTCCCGGTTACCCCGCCCACCCGCAGCGCTTCGAGGTTCGCCCCGGCCTGTCGATGAACTATCTCGACGAAGGCCCGCGCGATGGCGAAGTGGTGGTGATGGTGCATGGCAACCCGTCGTGGAGCTATTACTGGCGCACGCTGGTGGCCGGCCTGTCGGACACATACCGCTGCATCGTGCCGGACCACATCGGCATGGGCCTGTCGGACAAGCCCGATGACAGCCGCTACGAGTACACGCTGCAGTCGCGCGTTGACGACCTCGATGCGCTGCTGAAGCACCTGGGCATCACCGGCCCGGTGACCCTGGCGGTGCACGACTGGGGCGGCATGATCGGTTTCGGCTGGGCGCTGTCGCACCACGACCAGGTCAAGCGCCTGGTGGTGCTCAATACCGCCGCGTTCCCGATGCCTGCGGCGAAGACGATGCCGTGGCAGATCGCGCTGGGCCGCCACTGGAAGATCGGCGAGTGGATCATCCGCAGCTTCAATGCGTTCTCGTCCGGTGCCTCGTGGCTGGGCGTGGAGCGGAAGATGCCGGCCGACGTGCGCCGCGCCTACGTGTCGCCGTACAACAGCTGGGCCAACCGCATCAGCACCATCCGTTTCATGCAGGACATCCCGCTGTCGCCGGCCGACAAGGCCTGGTCGCTGCTGGAGCGGGCCGGCAAGGCGCTGCCGTCGTTCGCCGACCGACCGGCCTTCCTCGGCTGGGGCCTGCGCGACTTCGTGTTCGACCACCACTTCCTGAAGGGCTTCCAGGCCGCGTTGCCGCAGGCCCAGGTGCATGCCTTCGAGGACGCCGGGCACTACGTGCTGGAAGACAAGCACGAAGTGCTGGTGCCGGAGATCCGCGCGTTCCTGGACGCCAACCCGATCTGATCGGTGTGCCGACCAACGGTCGGCACCCACCCCTTCCTCTTCCGGTGGGTGCCGACCGTTGGTCGGCACACCCGAAGGGTTCATGAGGTTGCCGGCCAGCGGCCGGCACTACTACGCCGCGACCGGTGCCTGCGGCGGTGAGGACGGGCTGTTGCCGTTGTCGTCCGGGTGATCGTCGTCATTATCGGCATCATCGCGCCAGCGCCAGTCGGCCAGCGTCAGCGGGTCCAGGCCATAGGCGATGCGTGCCTTGTCGCACTGCGGGCTGGCCTTGCCGTACTCCCACGATGCATCCACCTCACGGCACACGCTGGGCCGGTTGGGGTGGATGGTGCAGCGTGAGTACACGCCGATCTGCGCGTCCAGCGCCACGCAGCGCACCGGCTTGGAGTGGGTGCCGCGCATGCACAGGCGGTGCGGGTCCAGCACCTCGGTCAGCTGGTGCGGCACGCCGCCGGGGGTGACCTCGTCCGATTCCATCCAGTGGAAGGCCACGCGGTATTGGGTGCAGCAGGCGCCGCAGGTCATGCAGGGATGTTGCATGGGCAAGCCGCCTCGGGCGGCAGTCGGAATCAGGAACGAGGGTGCGGATTTTCCACGAAGTGGGCCGCCGCGCAAGAAATTCCGTAAGCGGCGACAATGAACGGATGAACCGACCCTGCAACATTGCCGCGCGCCTGCCTGAACTGGCGCGTGAACGCCCTGACCAGATCGCCATCCGCTGCCCGGGCCGCCGGGGCGCCGGCAACGGCATGGCCGCCTACGATGTCACCCTGGATTACCGCCAGTTGGACGCCCGCAGTGATGCCATGGCCGCCGGCCTGGCCGGCTATGGGATCGGCCGTGGAGTGCGCACGGTGGTAATGGTGCGGCCGTCGCCGGAGTTCTTCCTGCTGATGTTCGCGTTGTTCAAGCTGGGCGCGGTGCCGGTGCTGGTCGATCCGGGCATCGACAAGCGCGCGCTGAAACAGTGCCTGGACGAGGCGCAGCCGCAGGCCTTCATCGGCATTCCGTTGGCGCACGTGGCGCGGCTGGCGCTGCGCTGGGCGCCGTCGGCGACCCGCCTGGTCACCGTTGGCCGCCGCCTCGGCTGGGGTGGTACCAGCCTGGCTGCGCTGGAGCGCGCCGGCGCCAAGGGCGGGGCGATGCTGGCCGACACCGATGGCGAGGACATGGCGGCGATCCTGTTCACCAGCGGCTCCACCGGTGTGCCCAAGGGCGTGGTCTACCGCCACCGCCACTTCGTGGGCCAGATCCAGCTGCTGGGCAGCGCGTTCGGCATGGAAGCGGGCGGCGTGGACCTGCCGACCTTCCCGCCCTTTGCCTTGTTCGACCCGGCGCTGGGCCTGACCTCGGTGATCCCGGACATGGACCCGACCCGGCCGGCGCAGGCCGATCCGGCACGCCTGCACGATGCCATCCAGCGCTTCGGCGTGACCCAGCTGTTCGGCTCGCCGGCATTGATGCGGGTGCTGGCCCGGCATGGCCGGCCGTTGCCGACGGTGACCCGGGTGACCTCGGCCGGTGCGCCGGTGCCGCCGGACGTGGTCGCCACCATCCGCAGCCTGCTGCCCGCCGATGCGCAGTTCTGGACCCCGTACGGCGCCACCGAGTGCCTGCCGGTGGCGGTGGTCGAGGGGCGTGAGCTGGAGCGTACCCGCGCGGCCACCGAGGCCGGCGCCGGCACCTGCGTGGGCAGCGTGGTGGCCCCGAACGAAGTGCGCATCATCGCCATCGATGACGCGCCGCTGGCCGACTGGTCGCAGGCGCGCATGCTGGCGGTTGGCGAAGTGGGAGAAATCACGGTGGCTGGCCCGACCGCCACCGACAGCTACTTCAACCGCCCGCAGGCCACGGCCGCAGCTAAGATCCGCGAGACGCTGGCCGATGGCAGCACCCGCATCGTCCATCGCATGGGTGACGTGGGCTACTTCGATGCGCAGGGCCGGCTGTGGTTCTGCGGGCGCAAGACCCATCGCGTGGAAACCGCACAAGGGCCGCTGTACACCGAACAGGTCGAGCCGGTGTTCAATACCGTGCCCGGCGTGGCACGCACGGCACTGGTCGGCGTTGGCCCGGCGGGTGCGCAGGTACCGGTGCTGTGCGTGGAACTGCAGCGTGGCCAGAGCGACAGCCCGGCGTTGCAGGAAGCGCTGCGTGCGCATGCCGCAGCGCGCACCCCTGAGGCCGGCCTGCAGCACTTCCTGATGCATCCCGCGTTCCCCGTCGATATCCGTCACAACGCCAAGATCGGCCGCGAGAAGCTCGCCGTCTGGGCCAGCGCCGAACTGGAGAAGCGCGCATGAAGATCCTGGTCACCGGTGGTGGTGGTTTCCTTGGCCAGGCGCTGTGCCGCGGGCTGGTCGAACGTGGCCACCAGGTGCTGGCGTTCAACCGCAGCCACTACCCGGAACTGCAGGCCATGGGCGTGGGCCAGATCCGCGGCGATCTGGCCGATGCGCAGGCAGTGCTGCACGCGGTGGCCGGCGTCGATGCGGTGTTCCACAACGGCGCCAAGGCCGGCGCCTGGGGCAGCTATGACAGCTACCACCAGGCCAACGTGGTCGGCACCGACAATGTCATTGCGGCATGCCGCGCGCACGGCATCAACCGGCTGGTCTACACCTCAACGCCCAGCGTGACCCACCGCGCCACGCATCCGGTGGAAGGCCTGGGGGCTGACGAGGTGCCGTACGGCGAGGACTTCCAGGCACCGTATGCGGCGACCAAGGCGATCGCCGAACAGCGCGTGCTGGCCGCCAACGATGTATCGCTGGCGACGGTGGCACTGCGCCCGCGCCTGATCTGGGGCCCGGGTGACCAGCAGCTGGTGCCACGCCTGGCCGAGCGTGCACGTCAGGGTCGCCTGCGCTTGGTCGGCGACGGCAACAACAAGGTCGATACCACCTACATCGACAACGCCGCACTCGCGCATTTCCTCGCTTTCGAGGCATTGGCGCCGGGTGCCGCGTGTGCGGGCAAGGCCTACTTCATTTCCAACGGCGAACCGCTGCCCATGCGCGAGCTGGTCAACCGGCTGCTGGCCGCTGTTGGCGCGCCGACGGTGGACAAGGCGATCAGTTTCAAGACCGCCTATCGCATCGGCGCGGTCTGCGAACGGCTGTGGCCGCTGCTGCGCCTGCGTGGCGAGCCGCCGCTGACCCGCTTCCTGGCCGAGCAGCTGTGCACGCCGCACTGGTACAGCATGGAGCCGGCCCGCCGGGATTTCGGCTATGTGCCGCAGGTCAGCATCGAAGAAGGGCTGCGCAGGCTGAAGGCTTCATCTGCTGCATAGATCGCCGTCACTGGTTGCACACCGCAGGATCGGGAGGATGGACCCACGCCATCCAAGGCTCGACCACCCGCGAGGAGCGCCATGCTGCATTACGCCATCATTTTCTTTGTCATCGCCATCATCGCCGCCGTTCTGGGCTTTTCCGGCATTGCCGGCGCCGCAACGAACATCGCCTGGATCCTGTTCGTGGTGTTCCTGATCCTTGCGGTGATCTCGATGTTCCGCAAGCGCGGCTAGCCGGTAGTGCCGGCCGCTGGCCGGCATCGCTTTCCGCAGAGTCGAGCCATGCTCGGCTCTGCGGGCGATCACAACGCTACGCGGCGCTGTGCAATCCGCGATCGGCTTCGTGACGCTCCAGTGCCAGTTCGATCAGGCGCGTAATCAACGTCGTGTAATCGACTCCGCTGGCACCCCACAATTTCGGGTACATGCTGATGCGGGTGAAGCCCGGCAGCGTGTTGACCTCGTTGATGACGATCCCGCCGCCCGCAGTTAGGAATACGTCCACGCGCGCCATGCCGGCACACTCCAGCGCCTGGTAGGCCTGCAGTGCGATCTGCTGGATGCGCGCCTGGGTTGCGGCATCGATATCCGCAGGTACCACCACCTCGGCGCCAGTTTCGTTGATGTACTTGGTGTCGTAGGCGTAGAACTCGTCGTGCACCACCACCTCGCCGCACAGGCTGGCCTGCGGGTGCGCGTTGCCCAGTACCGCGCACTCGATCTCGCGGCCGACCACCGCCGATTCCACCAGCACCTTGTGGTCGTAGCGCAGCGCCAATGCCAGTGCGTCGGCGAAGCCCGCTGCGTCCTTGACCTTGCTCACGCCCACCGACGAACCCTGGTTGGCCGGCTTCACGAACAGCGGCAGACCGAGCTGTGCGATCACCGCATCGACATCGACCGTTGCCGCCTGGTGGCGACGGATGCACAGCCACGGTGCCACCTGCAGGCCAGCGTCGCGCAGCAGGCGCTTGGTCACGTCCTTGTCCATCGCCACTGCCGAACCCAGTACCGGCGAGCCGACGAAGGGCAGGTTGGCCATGCGCAGCAGGCCCTGCAGCGCACCGTCTTCGCCCAGCGGCCCATGCACGATCGGCAGCACCACATCGATCTGGCCCAGCGCGCTGGCCGGATCGGACGGCTGCAGCTGTGCCTGTTCCGCACCCGGGCGCACTGCCAGCGACTGGCCCGAGCGATGCAGCGCGATGCGCGACGGATCATCGGCGTTGATCAGGAAGGTGTCCGGCTGGTTCAGATGCCACTGGCCCTGCTTGTCGATGCCGACCAGCACCGGCTCGAAGCGCTCGCGATCAAGCGCATCGAGGATGTTCTTCGCCGACTGCAGTGAAACCTCGTGCTCGGAGGATTTGCCCCCGAAGATGATGCCGACCCGGGTCCGTGCCATGGGAATGCGATGTCCTGTGCGTTGCGTGGCCGTACAGCATGAACCTTCCATAGCCACCCAGGTGAGGCACAGATGAATCACCGGGCTGCCGGCTCGGGTAGCGGCCAACCATGGTTGGCCCCCTGACATCCAGCGCCGACCAAGGTCGGCATCTACCAACGCCAGATCCCATCAGCATTGGGGTCAGAGCCCGTTGCGCAGCAACGGGACCCACCCCGCCATCCCACGGATCGCCAGCTTTTGATGTTGATCTTGCCGGCCAGCGGCCGGCACTACCGCGGGTGCGGGGCGGCAGCCCGGCGCAAGCCCCCCACCCACGCAGGTAGAATGCGCACATGGCTCTTTCCCTGCTCAAGTCCCTCAAGCCGGTCGCTGGCCGCGCCCTGCAGATCGCCCTGAACCGCGCGCTGGCGCTGGATCCGGATACCCGCCATGCACTGGCCAGCCTCGATGGCCGGCACATCGACCTGACCCTGGAAGCGCCGTCGCTGGCGATGCGCATCAGCGTCGACGGCGACCAGCTGCGGGTCGGCCCGGTGGATGCGCAGGAAGCCGACCTGGCCGTGCGCAGCAGCCTGGCCGGTGTGCTGGCGCAGCTGCCGCTGCTGGCCAACGCACGGCGCGGCGAGTCCAACAACAAGGGCCGTGTACGCGTGGCCGGTGACGCCGAACTGGCGCGACGCCTGCAGCAGCTGGCCAAGGGTTTCGATCCGGACTGGCAGCAGCCGTTCGTCAGCGTGTTCGGCGAGGTACTGGGTGTGCAGGTGGCCAACACCCTGCGCAGCGCCCTGCAGCACGCGCGCCAGGGTGCGATCGATCTGGCCCACAGCGCTGCCGAGTTCATCACCGAGGAATCGCGCGACGTGGTACCGCGCGCCGAACTGGATGCCTTCCACGATGATGTGGACGTACTGCGTGATGACGTCGAGCGCCTTGGCGCGCGCGTCCAGCGCCTGCGGGGTGCCGCATGAAGGCCGTGCTGCGGGCAAGCCGCATCGGCCGGGTGATCCTGCGCTACCGCCTGGACGACCTGCTGCACGGCACGCCGGCTGAGCGCTGGCTGCGCCTGGCCAAACCGTTCGTGCCGCGTGCTTCGGCCGACATCGCTGTACAGTCGCGCGGTGCGCGCCTGCGCCTGGCGCTGCAGGATCTCGGTCCGATCTTCGTCAAGTTCGGCCAGATCCTGTCCACCCGCCGCGACCTGGTGCCGCCGGACGTGGCCAACGAACTGACCCTGCTGCAGGACCGGGTCAAGCCGTTCGACGGCGATACCGCGCGCCGCATCGTCGAGGAAGCACTCGGCCTGCCGGTCAGCGAGGCATTCGCCAGCTTCGATACCGAACCGCTGGCCTCGGCCTCGATCGCACAGGTGCATGCGGCCACGCTGGCCGATGGCCGCCAGGTGGTGGTCAAGGTGCTGCGCCCGGGCATCGAGAAGCAGATCGACGCCGACATCGCCCTGCTCAACTCGCTGGCCGCCCTGGTCGAGCGTACCCATCCGCGTGCCGACAAGATCCGTCCGCGCGAAGTGGTGGCCGAAGTCGAGAACACCCTGGCCGCTGAGCTGGACCTGCAGCGCGAAGGCGCCAATGCCAGCGTGCTGCGCCGCTTCTGGGAAAACAGCGACGACCTGTACGTGCCGGAAGTGATCTGGAGCCACACCGCCGAGCGCGCGCTGACCCTGGAGCGCGTGTGGGGCATTCCGTCCGATGACATCGCTGCACTGGACAAGGCCGGCATCGACCGCAAGGCGCTGGCCGCCAAGGGCGTGCGGGTGTTCTACACCCAGGTGTTCCGCGACAACTTCTTCCATGCCGATGCGCACGCCGGCAACATATGGGTCGATACCGATCCGTCGCGTCGCGCCAACCCGCGCTTCATCGCGCTGGACTTCGGCATCATGGGCCAGCTGTCGCAGGAAGATCAGTACTACCTGGCCGAGAACTTCATGGCCATCTTCAACCGCGATTATCGCCGCATCGCCGAACTGCACGTGCAGGCGCGCTGGATGCCGGACAACGTGCGCATCGATGATCTGGAAGCGGCCGTGCGTTCGGTGTGCGAGCCGTACTTCACCCGCCCGCTGTCGCAGATCTCGCTGGCCGAAGTGCTGATGAAGCTGTTCCGCGTGGCGCAGCGCTACCAGCTGACCCTGCAGCCGCAGCTGATCCTGCTGCAGAAGACCCTGCTGAACATCGAAGGTGTCGGGCGCCAGCTGGATCCGCAGATCGACATCTGGGCGGTGGCCAAGCCGGTGCTGGCGAAGATCCTGCGCGAGCGCTACAGCCCGCGTCGGGTCGTGCGCGAGATCGGCAAGCGCTTGCCGGAAATCATGACCCACGCGCCGGACATGCCGCGCCTGGTGCACGCCTGGCTGACCCAGCAGGTGGAGGGCCGCCATGAGCTGGCGATGCGCTCGCGCGATCTGGTCGCGCTCGATGCCAGCGTGCAGCGCCTGCAGAAGCGCGCGGTCGGTGCGATCACCGGCGTCGGCCTACTGGCCATCGCCGCACTGGTGTACGTGCTGCAACCGCCAGGCTGGTACTGGGGCGACCTGCCGATGTGGAGCTGGGTGTCCGGTGCCGTCGGCGCGCTGGCGCTGGCGCGCGCGTGGTGGCGCTGAAGCCTGTTGATCGAGGGTCGGCGGCGTCACGCGCCGCCGACCGGCCACGGCTCTACCAGTGGTAGCCCAGGCCCAGGTGCGACTGCACGCTCTGGAAGCGGTCCAGGCGCGTCCTGTGCCAGGTCTTGCCAATGCCCATGTCCAGCACCAGATGCTCCCCCAGCGGCTGGCTGCGGCGCAGGAAGGCACGACGTGCATCGTGTTCGCGCAGCAGCAGCGGATCGGAATCGGCGGTGTAGCCGGACGTACCGCTGCCCAGCCACAGCTGGGTCGAACCACCGCCCTGAGCATCCTTCAGGCGCAGTGACAGCGTGGTGCCATGGCCGTCGGGCCCATTGGACTGGCGATGCCGCTCGTGGCGCAGTGAGGTGGTCACGCGCGGGAAGTAGTGCGAGGCACCTACCGACCAGCCACTCACGTATGCGCCGGCATGGTACTGGGCGTACTTGCCGCCCACGCTCAGCACGGTCTGCGGTGCCACCTTCCACTGGAAGTCCTGGTTGAGCTGGCGGTTGACGAATACCGGGTCATCGTTGGAGGCGGTGAAGGCGGTGCGGGTCGAAAAGCGTTGACTCCAGCGCTGGTGCAGGGAGCCCTGCACCCGATTGCCGCTGAAGCGCTTGCTGCCGTAGTCGCGTTCACCATGGGCCAGGCCCAGATGCCAGCGGCTGTCACCGCTGCGACCGGCCACATCCACGGTCTGTACGTCGCGCTTGCCAAAGCCATCGGTGTAGTCGGCATGATCCAGCTGCACCGAGACCCGGTCGATGCCGGCATGGGCGCTGGACACAGCCAGCAGCAGGGCGCACGGCAGTGCGCCACGGATGATCAATCGCATGGGGTTACTCCAGGGGTTGGGAATGCAGCGACTGCAGCAGCCGGTAGCGACCGGGCGGCAGGTTTCGTTCCACGGTGATGCGCGGGCCGAACTGGCTGCCCGGGGCGACGATGCGACCGGGCAGGATGATCACGCCGACGCCCAGCGCGGCACCTTCGCCGATCCAGGCGCCGAGCTTGTCGCGCTGGCTGTCGATGACGGTGTCGCCGATGTGGACGGTGACCGTTGCGCCATCCAGGCGATGGTTGCTGGTACGCACCAGCGCGCCCAGGTAGGCACGGGCGTCGACGCGGCTGTCGGCGATGAAGCACTGCGGGCCGATGCAGGCGCCGTCGCCGATCAGTGCGTTCTTCAGTTCACTGGCAAAGCCGATGCGCACACCGTCACCGATGTGCAGCGGACCGCGCAGCAGTGCGTTGTTGCCGATCAGGCAGTCGCGGCCGATCGATACCGGCCCGTGCAGCTGGGCGCCGTCGCAGATGCGGCTGCCAGCGCCGATCCGTACCTCGCCCCGCACGATCGCACGCGGCGAAACCTGGGCGCTGGAATCGACGTGGGGTGGCAGCGTCGATAGCGCGTCGGCCATGGCGGCGAGGTCATTCCACCACATGCGGATACCTGGTCGGCTTGTCGCGTGCCGGCTCGCGGCCGGTAAACAGCCCGGCCACGCCATGCATCAGCCAGATCGCATAGGCGAGCAGCACGTACAGCATCGAGAACGCGGCGGCAGGGACCAGCGACGCGCGGCGGTGGTGGATCGCACTGATCACCGCCAGCAACATGACGATGCCGATCCAGAACAACGGCATCACCGACAGGGCGAGGCCACCCGGCCCATGCAGCTGGGCCGCACCGAACCAGACCTGCAGCGTCAGCACGATGCCGGCAAGGGCAAGCAGCATCATCGGCAGGATGCTGAACACGCCGAAGCGGGTCAGCAGCAGGCCGCGATGCAGGCGCATGCATACCGCATAGCCGACGATCCAGCGTCGCCAGCGCCGCCATTCCTCCACCAGCGTGTTGCATTCCTGCGGGTAGACCACGCAGCGCACGCTCTGGCGGACACGGTAGCCCTGCGCGACCAGCGACCAGGACATGTCCAGGTCTTCGACGCGGGTACGGTCGGAGAAACCGACCTTGCGCAGCACCGAGGTGCGGAACAGGCCACACGAGCCGGAGACGATGAACGGTGCGCCGCCCAGCCATTGCTGGAAGCTGCGCTTGATGACGATCATCGGCAGCTTCAGGCTGGCGCGCACATGCGGCAGGAAGCCGGCACCCTGCAGGCTGGACGAGGGTACGCCACCGACCGCATCGGCACCGCGCTCGATCTCGTCCAGCAGGTGGCCCAGGCCATGGCCGCGCGGATCGATGTGGGTGTCGGCGTCGGTCAGGAACACCTGCTCGGCGGTGGCGTGCCGCAGGCCATGCATCAGCGCGCCGCCCTTGCCGGTGTTGGCCTGGTGCACGGCCACGAGGCGCCCGGGCCAGCGCGCCTGCAGCGCATCAAGTACCTGGGCGGTGTTGTCGGTCGAACCGTCGTTCACGCAGATCACCCGTGCCACGTAGGGGTTCTGCAGCAGGCCGGTCAACGAGCGCTCCAGGCACGGCGCTTCGTTGTAGGCCGGCACGATCGCATCGATGCTGTACAGGCGCGTGCTGGGGCGACGCGAGGCCTGCACGCACACACGCACCAGGATGAAGGCACACATGGCCAGGAACAGCAGCGTTTTCATCACAGCACCAGCCGGTAGGGCACGAAGCCCTCACTGGGGCCGATGCCGATCTGCTGGCCGCGGAACTGCGCGTGACAGCGCAGGTGGTCCTCCTGCATGTAGTGGCGATCGCCCTGGCTGGCATGCTCGCGCAACGCATGGATCTTCAGGTCCAGTTGTGCGCTGATGTCCTCGAACACCTGCGGTGCGAACTGCGGCAGGGTGCTGGGGCTCTCGTAGCAGAGGATCTGCGGGATGCTGCGGCAGGCGATGATTGACGCTTCATGGACGGTGCGATGGTCCTGGTGGTGGTCTTCGCCGCACATCGTGTAGACGCGATGCGGTGCGATCTGCGCGCAGGCCTGCTCGATCACCGCGACGATGTCGTTGCGGCAGGCAGGAAAGCGCGTATCCGGGAAATCCTGCTGGATCACCTCGGTCACACCCAGGCGGCGCAACGCGCGGTGGGATTCGTCGCTGCGGTCGATGCCGGCATGGCAGCCACGGCCACCACGGCTGAGCACCAGCGCATGGATGCGTGCACCGTCGCGGGCCAGCTTGGCCAGGCTGCCGCCGCAACCGAGTTCGATGTCGTCGGGGTGGGCGCCGATTGCCAGAATGTCGAGAACCATGGCCGTGTCCTTGCGGAAACCAATGAGGGCCGCGGGCCGGTGGACCATCCCGCGTGAAGAAGGCGGGAACTATCGCAACCTCATCGGAGTACAGGCTTAAGAGAAGTACGAAATGTGGCCGGACAGGCCACAATGCTCACCCTTGCTGTGGCAAATGAAAGAAGCAATGACGATGCAGCTTTCGGAATTGAAGAACGAACTGGCACGCTTCGGTGCTGAAAACGACGCGCATGAAACCGAGCGCGCTCGGCGCATGCTCAACATCACGCCGGACACCGGTGAATTCCTGTCGGTGCTGGTGCGTTTCGGCAATGCGCGCCGGGTGCTGGAGATCGGCACCTCCAACGGTTACTCCACGCTGTGGATTGCCGAAGCCGCAGCCGCCATCGACGGCCACGTGACGACGCTGGAATACGCCGGAGACAAGGTGGCGATGGCGCGTGACACCTTCGCGCGCAGTGGCCTTGCCGATCGCATCACGCTGGTCCACGGCGATGCCGGGCAGTGGCTGGCACAGGCCGCCGATGCCAGCATTGACCTGCTGTTCCTCGATTCGGACCGCGAACAGTACGCCGGCTGGTGGCCGCAGCTGCGCCGTGTGCTGCGGCGGGGCGGCCTGCTGGTGGTGGACAACGCCACCTCGCACGCCGCGCAGATGGAACCGTTGCGCGCGTTGCTGGATGCCGATCCGGACTTCGGCACCAGCCTGGTGCCGGTGGGCAACGGCGAGCTTCTGGCCGTGCGCAACGCTTGACCGCCGCGCCACCAACCCGGGGTCAGATCCCTTTTCCGCAGGAAAAGGGATCTGACCCCGATCAGGGCGCCCGTATAATCCTGCGGTGAGCACCGAACCTGACACCCTCGCCGCGGTCGAGACCGAAACCGCGCCCCTGCAGCTGCTGCACCTGGACGAGCGCCTGGCCGTGGTCAACAAGCCCGCCGGGCTGATGGTCCACGACAGCAAGCTGGCCCGTGGCGAAGATGATTTCCTGGCCGACCGCCTGCGCGAGCAGCTGGGCCGCCCGATCTTCCTCGTGCACCGCCTGGACCGGGCCACCAGCGGCTGCCTGCTGCTGGCCTTCGACCGCGAGACCGCCAGTGCGCTGGGCAAGGCGTTGATGGGGGGTGAAGTGGCCAAGGACTACCTGACGGTCTGCCGGGGCTGGCCGGCCGAGCTGTCCTGGCGGGTGGACCATGACCTGGACGGCGGGCCGGGCAAGCCGGTGAAGAAGCCGGCGGTCACCGACTTCCAGCGCCTGGCCACCGGCGAGCTGTCGGTGCCGGTGGGTGAGTTCAGCAGTTCGCGCTACGCGCTGCTGCGCTGCCAGCCGCAGACCGGGCGCTTCCGGCAGATCCGCCGGCACCTCAAGCACCTGTCGCACCACATGATCGGCGACACCAGCCACGGCGATGGCCGCCACAACCGCATCTTCCGCATGCAGGGCGTGCACCGCATGCTGCTGCACGCCGAGCGCCTGCGCTTCCCGCACCCGGACGGTGGCAGCGTGGATGTCAGTGCGCCGCTGGATCGCGAGTTCCAGAAGGCGCTGGACCTGTTCGGCTGGCAGGTGGACGACGCCTGATGCTGCTGCGGTAAGCCGAGCGTGGGCTCGGCTCTACAGCCAGCGGCCGGGCGTGGCCCGGCGCACCCCGTTATTTCTTTTCCGGCTCGTTGACGATCGCTTCCAGGTCCTTCTGCAGATCCGCGAACAGCGGCTGCATGCGCGTCTGGATCGCCACCATCACGTTCTGCATCAGCGCCGGGGTCTTGTCCAGCAGGCTCTGGCCGGCCGCGCTCTCGTAGAACTCGGCCATTGCCAGCACGTCTTCCTTGCTGAAGGTCTTCTTGTACAGGTCCACGTACATGGGCCGCAGCTGTTGCCACGACATCGCCTGGCGCAGGGTCTGGCTGGTCCGGGCCTGGATCCGCTTCAGCTGTTCCTGCTGCTGGGCGGTGAGCTGGCGCTGCGCGGCCACCTGCTGGAACTGCTGCTGCTGCATGGCTTCGATCTGAGGCACCATGGTGTCGATCATGCTCTGCGCGCGCGAGGCCGACAGCAGGCGGTTGATGTCGCCGTCGGTCGGCGGGGCGGCCAGGGCCGGAACGCTGGCCACGGCCAGCGCCAGCAGCAGGGCGGCGCGGCGCAGCAGGGACGGCAGGGCGGGTGTGGAGCGGGTCATGCGGGGCTTCCTGCGGTACATGGGACCGCCAGCATACCCGCAGCCCAGGCGAAGGCGGCGTGTTCGGTGCCTGATCGGCGGCATACGGGGCGCGATGGCGTACTTCACCACGTGCCTGCCGCTACAATGCGCGGATGGGCAGTGGACCGGTCACCATCAGCGCGCAGCTTGAAATCCCCGACGGCGAGATCGTCGAGCGGTTCGTGCGCGCCAGTGGCGCCGGCGGCCAGAACGTCAACAAGGTGTCCACCGCGGTGGAACTGCGTTTCGACGTGGCCAACTCGCCCTCGTTGCCCGAACCGTTGCGCGCGCGCCTGCTGGCGCGGCGTGACCGGCGCATGACCGGCGAAGGCGTGCTGGTCATCGACGCGCAACGATTCCGCACCCAGGATCGCAATCGCGAGGATGCGCGCGAGCGGCTGGCGGCCTTCATCCAGGCCGGGCTGAGCGTGCCCAAACCGCGCAAGGCCACCAAGCCGACCCTCGGGTCGAAACTGCGTCGTCTGGACGCCAAACGCGGGCGCGCGCAGATCAAGCGCGGGCGCTCATCACGTGACTGGGAGTGATTGCTTGAACAACCCGACTTCGTTGCTGCCGGCCGTGCCGCCGCAGATGCCACAGGTCAAACCCAACGCCTTCCTGCGCTGGCTGGCGCGCTGCACCCTGCGCATGGGCGGCTGGAAGGTGACCGGCACCCTGCCTGACATTCCCAGGCTGGTCTTCATCATCGCCCCGCATTCGTCCAACTGGGACGGGCTGTGGGGCATGGCGGCCAAGATCGCGCTGGGCATGAAGGTGAAGGTGCTGGGCAAGGCCTCGCTGTTCTGGTGGCCGCTGGGCCCGCTGCTGCACAAGCTGGGCGTGATCCCGCTCGATCGCAGCTCGCCGCAGGGCACCGTCGGCCAGGCCGTGGACCTGCTGCGCAACAACGAGAAGATGTGGTTCGCCATCACGCCCGAGGGCACCCGCAAGGCCGTGAAGGACTGGAAGGCCGGCTTCCTGAAGATTGCCCGGATGGCTGACGTACCGATCCTGGCGGCGTATTTCCACTATCCGGAAAAGACCATCGGCATCGGTCCGCTGTTCACCCCGAGCGGCGACGATGTGGCCGACATGGCTGCCATCCGCGAGTTCTACCGGCCCTGGATCGGCAAGACCCGCGGCACGGTCTGAGCCGGTTGCAGGCCGCCGCATAGACGCCACGTCCGGCACATGCCGGGCGAGCGCGACAGGAGTAGGGTGGAGGGCTGGTATCCATACCGTCTGCCCAAGGAGCGTTTTACATGTCGCGTACCGTAGTCCTGGCCGCCGCCATCAGCCTGGCGCTGGCGGCCTGTTCCGGCAAGGAGTCCACCCCCGTGTCCGATGCCCAGAAGACCCCGGCCCAGCAGCCGGCCGAAGCCTCCACCAATCCGCTGCTGAGCGCGAGCACGCTGCCGTTCCAGGCACCGCCGTTCGACAAGATCAAGGACAGCGACTACCTGCCGGCGTTTGAAGAAGGCATGCGCCAGCACCTGGCCGACGTGCGCAGGATCGCCGACAGCAGCGAGCCGGCCACCTTCGACAACACCATCGTGGCGATGGAGCGCAGCGGCGAGACCCTGACCCGCGTGTCGCGCATCTTCTTCGGCCTGGTCCAGGCCGACACCAACGATGCGCGCCAGAAGATCCAGGAAGAAGTGGCGCCGAAGCTGGCCGCGCACCAGGACGAGATCAACCTCGACCCGAAGCTGTTCGCACGCGTGAAGTCGCTGTACGACCAGCGTGACACGCTGGAGCTGGACCCGGTGCAGAAGCGCCTGGTCGAGCACTACTACGATGGCCTGGTGCGCGCCGGTGCGCAGCTGTCCGACGCCGACAAGGCGACCCTGCGCAAGCTCAACGTGGAAGAGACCACCCTCTCCACCCAGTTCCATACCCGCCTGGTGGCCGCCACCGCCGCTGCGGCCGTTGTCGTCGACGACAAGGCCAAGCTGGCCGGCCTGGACGAGGGCGCTATCAACAACGCTGCCGCCGCCGCCAAGGACCGCAAGCTGGATGGCAAGTTCCTGCTGCCGCTGCAGAACACCACCCAGCAGCCGGTGCTCGGCTCGCTGAGCGACCGCGACCAGCGCGCCGCCGTGCTGAAGGCCTCGGAAACCCGCGCCGAGCGCGGCGATGCCAACGACACCCGGCAGACCGTGCAGCGCCTGGCCCAGCTGCGTGCGCAGAAGGCCAAGCTGCTCGGCTTTGACACCTTCGCCGACTACCAGCTGGGCGACCAGATGGCCAAGACCCCGGCCGCCGCGCTCAAGCTGCTGACCGATACCGTGCCGGCCGCCACTGCCAAGGCGCGTGCCGAAGCCGGTGAGATCCAGAAGGTGATCGACGCGCAGAAGGGCGGATTCCAGGTGGCCGCTTCGGACTGGGACTTCTACGCCGAGCAGGTGCGCAAGGCCAAGTACGATCTGGACGAGTCGCAGATCAAACCGTACTTCGAACTGGACAACGTGCTGCAGAACGGCGTCTTCTACGCCGCCACCCAGCTGTACGGCATCACCTTCAAGCCGCGCACCGACATTCCGACCTACAACCCGGACATGAAGGTGTACGAAGTGTTCGACAAGGACGGCACCTCGCTGGCGCTGTTCTACACCGACTACTTCAAGCGTGACAGCAAGTCCGGTGGCGCCTGGATGGACGTGTTCGTCGAACAGGACGGCCTGACCGGTGCCAAGCCGGTGGTCTACAACGTCTGCAACTTCACCAAGCCGGCCGCCGGCCAGCCTGCGCTGATCAGCTTCGACGACGTCACCACCATGTTCCATGAGTTCGGCCATGCGCTGCACGGCATGTTCTCGAACGTGAAGTACCCGTCGATCGCCGGCACCGCGACCTCGCGCGACTTCGTCGAGTTCCCGTCGCAGTTCAACGAGCACTGGGCGCTGGACCCGAAGGTGTTCGCCAACTACGCCAAGCACTACAAGACCGGCGAGGCGATGCCGCAGGAGCTGGTCGACAAGATCCTCAAGGCACGCAGCTTCAACCAGGGCTACGCGACGACCGAGTACCTGTCGGCCGCGCTGCTGGACCTGGCCTGGCACACGCAGAAGGCCGACGCGCCGCTGCAGGATGTCGGCGCCTTTGAAGCCAGCGCGCTGAAGAAGTTCAAGGTCGACCTGCCGCAGGTGCCGCCGCGCTACCGCACCACCTACTTCGACCATATCTGGGGTGGCGGTTACTCGGCCGGCTACTACGCCTACTTCTGGGCCGAAGTGCTCGACCATGACGCCTACCAGTGGTTCACCGAGCACGGTGGCCTGACCGCGGCCAATGGCCAGGAGTTCCGCGACAAGATCCTCTCGCGCGGCAACAGCGTGGAACTGTCGACCCTGTACCGCGATTTCCGTGGCAAGGACCCGTCGGTGGAACCGCTGCTGAAGTTCCGCGGGTTGAAGTAAGAAAGCGAAGACGGCGGGGGCAACCCCGCCGTTTTTCTTTCTGTAGCGTCGAGCCATGCTCGACGTTCTTCTGTAGAGCCGAGCCCACGCTCGGCTGATGCTTCCTGGAAAGGCAGCCGAGCATGGGCTCGGCTCTACAAACAGCGTTACGTTCCCACGTGCACCCGGTTGGCCTGCTCGGCCAGGCCCAGGTGATCCAGCGCGATATCCAGCGCCAGCACGTAACTCTGCGCGCCGTAGCCGGCGGCGATGCCCAGGCGCTGGCCGACACCAGCCGGCAGGCACGGCTCGGCTACCGCGCCGTCGTCATGCACTTCCACATAGGCGTTGTGCAGGTACGGCAGCAGGCGCTGCAGGCGCAGGCTGTTGGCACACGCGCCCGGGTCGAGCAGGGTCACCTCGCCGCGGCTGTGGTCGGCCACGCGCAGGGCGTCCAGCAGTTCCTGTTCCGAACCACAGGCACGGATCGCCACGCTGGTGCCGGCGTCGATCGCACGATGCACCAGTGACTTCAGGACCGGTGCCGGCAGCGGCATCGCGGTGCGGATCAGGGCGCCGGCCGCTTCCGGGCCACGGATGATGAAGATCGACATGGCTCAGCCCTCCTGTGCCAGGCGGCGGCCGACAATGGCCAGCGACAACGGGTAGCCGGCCTGCTGGCTGCGCTGGTCGACCACCACGGCGGCGGGACCGTGCTGCAGGCGCAGGCGTGCCTCCAGACCGGGTTCGCTGGGGGCCTGCAGTTCGATGTACTGCGCCGGCAGCCGTTCCAGCGCCGCCTGCAGCGCGCCACCTTCGGCCTGCCATTGCGCCTCGTCAGCGGTACCGACATCCAGCAGTACCCAGTCGGCCGAGCGCGCCTGCGGCTGGCACAGGCACTGGCGTACCTCGGACAGGCTGGCGCAGTCGCTGCACAGCACGCGATGGCCGGCCAGCTGCGTCGGCAGTTGGGGACGCGGTGCCGACGAAGAGGCGTGGCGGATCACCAGGAGGGTCATACAACACCTTGCGGAATGCGCCCTGCGGCGCGGTGGGCACACGATGCGCGTGCCGCCCGTAAAGGTGCGATGCCCGCGGCCGGTCCCGCGCGTAAAACCTGCGTAACCCTTCCTGTAGAGCCGAGCCTGCGCTCGGCTGCTCTGCGCCCCAGTCGGGCAACCTCGACGCTGCAAGGAACAAGCCGAGCGTGGGCTCGGCTCTACCGGATCGCGTCGCGGGAACCTCTCCCGCCTGGATGTGGTCTGATGCAGCTACCACCTACCCGGAGCCTGTCATGGATGCTGCTGCCCGTCCTCCCTTGTCCGAACGCGCGCTGGTCTGGCTGAAGAAGGAAGCATTGCCGCTGCTGGTGATGCTCGGCCTGCTCGCCGCCGCCCGCGATACCCTCGCCAACCACTACGTGGTGCCGAGTGGCTCGATGCAGCCGACCCTGCAGCCGGGCGACCGGGTGGTGGTGGACATGCGCGCCTACGGCCTGCGCCTGCCGTTCACCGGCAAGGAACTGATGGCCACCGGCGTCCCGCAGCGCGGTGAAGTGGCGGTGTTCGATTCACCGGCCGACGGCACCCGCCTGATCAAGCGCGTGGCGGCGGTGGCCGGTGACCACGTGCAGATGCGCGAGGGCCATCTGAGCATCAACGGCCAGCCGCTGCAGATCGCCGATCTGCAGGACGTGGAAGCCTTCGGCGAGCGCCGTGCCCGCCTCGACCTAGACATGGGCGGCGGTCCGGACATCGCCGATCTGGTGGTGCCGGCCGGCAAGGTGCTGGTGCTGGGTGACCACCGCGGCAACAGCTTCGACGGCCGCTTCTTCGGCTTCGTCGACGCCGACAAGGTCTACGGCCGTGCGGTGGCGGTGTACTACCGCCGCGGCGACGGTTTCGAGTGGCAGCGCCTGTAAGCTGAATTGATACTTCTTGGGTATCAATCCTGACTTATCAGGTTATGGATCGACTGGATCGACAGGCCTAGTCTGAGGCCCGTTCCCTCCCATGCCCGGCCGCCCCACCGGCCCTTCGATCCCATGACTGGCGAAACCGCGGCGGCCGTCGAGCGCCGCCCCCCCACTGTCGATCCCATCGCCGAGACCCGCATCCAGCAGGGCACGCCGGCCTTCCGCCGCACCGCGCTGGCACTGTTCCTGGCCGGCTTCTCCACCTTCGGCCTGCTGTACACCGTGCAGCCGCTGCTGCCCGAGTTCAGCCGCCACTTCGGCGTGTCCGCCGCAGGCAGCGCGATGTCGTTGTCGCTGACCACCGGCACGCTGGCGGTGGCGATGCTGTTGGCCGGCCTGCTGTCCGATGCGGTCGGCCGCCGCCCGTTGATGATTGCCGCGCTGCTGGCCTCGGCCATGCTGTCGCTGAGCACGGCGCTGGTGGACGACTGGACCACGCTGCTGGTGCTGCGCACCCTGCTTGGCCTGGCGCTGAGCGGCGTGCCGGCAGTGGCGATGACCTACCTGGTCGAGGAGATGGACAGCCGCGCGCTGGGCCTGGCGATGGGCCTGTACATCGGCGGCAACGCCATCGGTGGCATGAGCGGGCGCCTGCTGGCCGGCATCATCGCCGATCACTGGGGCTGGCGCTGGGGCATCGGCGTGGTCTCGATCATCGCCGTGGCCAGCACCGTGCTGCTGTGGCTGCAGCTGCCGCCGTCGCGCCATTTCAGCGCGCGACGCGATGGCCTGCGCGAGTTGCCGTCGCGCTGGCGCACGCTGTTCGCCGACCGGGGCCTGCCGTGGCTGTTCGCCACCTCGTTCGTGCTGATGGGCGTGTTCGTCACCCTCTACAACTACCTGGGCTATCACTTGCTGGCGCCGCCGTACCACCTCAGCCAGACCGTGGTCGGGCTGATCTTCAGCGTGTACCTGGTGGGCACCTTCAGTTCGGCGTGGATGGGCCAGCAGGCTACGCGGTACGGGCGCGGCCGCATCCTGTCGATCTCGTTCGCGCTGATCGGCGCCGGCATCGCGCTGCTGGCGATGCCGTGGCTGAGCACGATGGCACTGGGCATCGCGCTGGTGACCTTCGGCTTCTTCGGTGGCCACTCGGTGGCCAGCAGCTGGGTCGGCAGCCGTGCCGGTACGATGCGCGCGGAAGCGTCGGCGCTGTACCTGTTCGCCTACTACCTGGGCTCCAGCGTGCTGGGCGGGGTGGGTGGCCTGGCCTACGCGGCCTGGGACTGGCTGGGCGTGTGCGCGTTCGCTGCCGTGCTGACCCTGATCGGGGGCGGCATCGTCTGGGCGCTGCAGCAGCGCGCGCCGCAGCCGGTCACGGCCTGACGCCAGCCTCGCGTTCCGCACGGGCGCGGCGTTGCTCTGGTAGATGCCGACCTTGGTCGGCGCTCTGGCACGGCAGCCAACCAAGGTTGGCGTCTACCAAACCTAGGTGGGTGGCACTTCATCCTTCGGCGAACGCCCCGCGCAGCAGCCCGGCGAAGTTGCGGATCAGCGGCGTGACGCCCTCGCGATGCCACGCCAGCTGCACCTCCGAATGCGCACCGGCGTCGGCCAGCGCCACGAAGCGCGCGCCTTCCACGCGGATGTGATCGCAGGACGAGGGCAGGATCGCCGCACCCAGGCCTGCAGCCGCAAGACTAATCAATGTCGATGCCTCACCGGCTTCCTGCACGATGCGCGGCGTGAACCCGGCGGCCGCGCACAGCGCGATCATGTGGTCATGGATGCCCGCGCCCGCGCTGCGGCGAAATGCCACGAACGGCTCCTGCGCGAAGTCGCGTAGCGACAACGTGCCCTGCTTCGACAGCCTGCGCAGGGCAGGGTGGTCGGCATGCACGATCAACGCCAGTGGATCGACGAACAGGCTGTGCGCCACCAGCTCCGGCGGCAATGCGCGCTTGCGGATGATGCCCACGTCCAGTGAACCGTCGAGCAGCGCATCGATCTGCTGCAGCGTGTTCATCTCGCTCAGCTGCAGCCGCACCTGTGGGTACTGCTGGCGGTAGCGCAGGATCGAACGCGGAATCTGCGGCGACAGCGGCGTGGCCCGGGTCAGGCCGATACGCAGTTCGCCCTGCTCGCCGCGCTGCGCGCGCTGTACCTCGTCCACCGCGGTTTCCACCTGCTGCACGATGGCCCGTGCGCGCTCCTGCAGCAGCTCACCCGCAGGCGTCAGCTGCACACGACGATGGCTGCGCACGAACAGGCGCGCCCCGATCAGGTCTTCCAGCTGGCGGATCTGCTGGCTGAGCGGCGGTTGCGACATGCCCAGCCGCTCCGCCGCCTGGCCGAAGTGCAGCGTATCGGCAACGGCGAGGAAGTAACGCAGGTGGCGGAGTTCGATGGACATGCGCCCAGTCTATGCATCGCCAGCCACAAATGGGGTCAGATCCGTTTTCCTGCGGAAAACGGATCTGACCCCGGTCACCCGTCATCCACGCATGGCGTGGATCTACCGTGTCGACCAAGGTCGACACCCACCAACAGCAGCGACCAACTGTCAGAGGCGGGGCGGTGTGGGTGGGCAGGACCGTTGGCGCCATGGATGGCGCCATCGAGCCCCCAAGGAGGGGTTCACGGCGTGTCCTGCCCACCCACACCGCCCCGCCATCTACGGAATGCCCGCTTTTGACGTTGCCGTTGACGTTGATTCGGCAGGTGCAGGGCGCAGCCCTGCCGAACACCCCTCACCGCTCCGAATGCCCGCTCTGGTCGTAATCGCGCGGACTGAACAACTCCGGCTGGATCAGCTCGATGAACGCGCGCGCCTGCGCCGACAGCGCCTTGCCCCGGCGCACGATCACCCCGTAACTGCGCTCGGGGAACCAGCGCTTCATCGACCGCGCCGCCAACCGCTCGCGGTCGGCCTCGTTCAGGCACAGCGCCGGCACGATGGAAATGCCCATGCCCATCGCCACGTACTGCTTGATCACCTCCCAGCCGCCCACTTCCAGTGCCACGGTGTAGGCGATGCGGTGGCGCTGGAATACCTGGTCAACCAGCCGGTAGGTGATCTGCCGCTTCGGCGGCAGCACCAGCGGGTAGCGCGCGATGTCGGCCAGCTCCAGCTCGCCGCCACTGGCCAGCGGATGGTCGTGCGGCGCGATCAGTACCTGCTCGAAGCGGTAGGCCGGGGCGTAGGTCAGGTCGGCCGGTACATCGGTCATCGAACCGATCGCCAGGTCGGCGGCGTCCTCGCGCAGCAGGTCGGTGCCATCGGCGCTGATCGCGTTGTGCAGGGTCAGGCGCACGTCCGGGTGGTGCAGGCGGAAGCGCTCGACGATCTTCGGCAGCAGGTACAGGATCGTCGAGCTGTTGGCGGCGATGTTCAGCTCGCCCGCATCCAGGCCGCGCACCTTGTCGCGGAAGCGCGCCTCCAGCCCGTCCAGGTTCTCCACCAGCGGCTGCGCCATCTCGTACAGCAGCTGGCCCTCGCGGCTGGGTACCAGGCGGCGCCCACTGCGCTCGAACAACGGCACCCCCAGTTCCCGTTCCAGGGCCTGCAACTGCAGGCTGATGGCCGGCTGGCTGACGAAAAGTGCCTCAGCCGCCCGTGAGACCGAGCCCAGGCGCACCGTCTGGCAGAACGCACGCAATGGCTTCAGCCGGTCGGATTTGTAGGAAAAACGCGGACTTGGCGGGGTGCGTGTGCTCATCGTGTCACAAGTATTAGCACAACTTATGTCGAACATTGCAAAAACTATTTTGCCAAATACTCCGGCCCAGCGGCACCGTGGAGACGTTCCCCCACCGCTGGAGTCGCCCCATGTCCGCCGTCGCTTCCGCTGTTCCCACCCCTGCCAGCAAGGCTACCCCCGGCATCGCCCTGGCGACCCGCGTGGCCGGCCAGGACACCGTGCTGCCGGCGCCGCTGCTGGCCCTGCTGGTGTCGCTGCACCGTGCGGTGGAACCGGGCCGGCAGGCACGGCTGCAGGCGCGCCGCGAGCGCCAGGCGTTCTTCGACGAGGGCGGCCTGCCGGACTTCCGCGAGGACACCGCTGCGATCCGTAGCGGCGACTGGCGCGTTGCGCCGCTGCCGGCCGCGCTGCAGGACCGCCGCGTCGAGATCACCGGCCCGACCGATCCGAAGATGGTCATCAACGCGCTGAACTCCGGCGCCAAGGTGTTCATGGCCGACTTCGAGGATTCGACCTCGCCGACCTGGCGCAACCTGCTGGCCGGGCAGCAGTCGCTGGCCGCCGCGGTGCGTGGCGATCTCGACTACACCGCCCCCAATGGCAAGCACTACACGCTGCGCCCGTATGACGAGCAGGCGGTGCTGATCGTGCGCCCGCGTGGCTGGCACCTGGACGAAAAGCACGTGCGCATCGATGGCCAGTTCATCGCCGGCGGCCTGTTCGACGCGGCGGTGTTCGCCTTCCACAACGCCCGCACCCTGCAGGCGAAGGACCGCGGCCCGTACTTCTACCTGCCCAAGCTGCAGAGCATGGAAGAGGCGGCGCTGTGGGAAACCGCGCTGTCGCACATCGAAGGCATGCTCGGCCTGCCGCACGGCCAGATCAAGGTAACCGTGCTGATCGAAACGCTGCCGGCGGTGTTCGAGATGGATGAGATCCTGCACGCGCTGCGTGACCGCATCGTCGGCCTGAACTGTGGGCGCTGGGACTACATCTTCTCGTACCTGAAGACCTTCCGGCGCCACGCCGACCGCGTGCTGCCCGAGCGCGGCCAGGTGACCATGACCCAGCCGTTCCTGAAGGCCTATTCGGAACTGCTGATCCAGACCTGCCATCGCCGTGGTGCACATGCGATGGGTGGCATGGCCGCGCAGATTCCGATCAACAACGATGCCGCCGCCAACGAACAGGCGATGGCCCGCGTGCGCGCTGACAAGCTGCGCGAAGTGACCGCCGGCCACGACGGCACCTGGGTCGCGCATCCGGCGCTGATTCCGGTGGCGATGGCGATCTTCGACGAACACATGCCCGGTGCGAACCAGCACAGCGTGCTGCGCCAGGATGTGTGCGTCGGCCGCGACGAACTGATCGCACGGCCGCCCGGCACCATCACCCGCGCCGGCTTCGAAGGCAACGTGGAAGTCTGCGTGCGCTACCTGGCGGCATGGCTGGATGGCAACGGCTGCGTGCCGATCCACCACCTGATGGAGGACGCGGCCACCGCCGAGATCAGCCGCAGCCAGTTGTGGCAGTGGCTGCATACGCCGGGCCAGCAGCTGGACGATGGCACCGCCATCGACCTGGCACTGCTGGATGCCACGCTGGCACAGCTGCCGGCACGGCTGGGTGACACCGCCACGCTGCCCGGTGGCGCACGCATCGGCGAGGCCATCGCCCTGCTCGGCGAACTGAGCCGCAGCGACGAACTGACCGATTTCCTGACCCTGCCGGCCTACGCGCGCATCGACTGATCGCCGCCCGCGTTTCCCGCCGTTTCCCTCCCCGCTGCACGCACGAACCGAACTGGAGAAAGACATGAGCAAGCTGCCCACTGCCGAACAGATCCAGCACGACTGGGATACCAACCCGCGCTGGGAAGGCATCCAGCGCAACTACAGTGCCGCCGACGTGGTGCGCCTGCGCGGCACCGTCCACATCGAGCATTCGCTGGCCCGCCTGGGTGCGGAGAAGCTGTGGGCATCGCTGCATGAGCGCGAGTTCGTCAACGCGCTGGGTGCATTGACCGGCAACCAGGCCATGCAGCAGGTCAAGGCGGGCCTGAAGGCGATCTACCTGTCCGGTTGGCAGGTGGCGGCCGACGCCAACCTGGCCGGGCAGATGTATCCGGACCAGTCGCTGTACCCGGCCGATTCGGTGCCGGCAGTGGTCAAGCGCATCAACAACACGCTGCTGCGCGCCGACCAGCTGCACCACGCCGAAGGCAAGGACGACATCGACTTCCTGCAGCCGATCGTCGCCGATGCGGAGGCCGGTTTCGGCGGCGTGCTCAATGCGTTCGAGCTGATGAAGGCGATGATCGAGGCCGGTGCCGCCGGCGTGCATTTCGAAGACCAGTTGGCGTCGGTGAAGAAGTGCGGGCACATGGGCGGCAAGGTGCTGGTGCCGACCCGCGAGGCGATCGAGAAGCTCAATGCCGCGCGCCTGGCCGCCGATGTGCTGGGTGTGCCGACCCTGCTGGTGGCGCGCACCGATGCCGAAGCGGCTGATCTGCTGACCAGCGACATCGACGGCAACGACAAGCCGTTCACCACCGGCGAGCGCACCGTCGAAGGCTTCTACAAGACCCGCAACGGCCTGGACCAGGCGATCAGCCGTGGCCTGGCCTACGCGCCCTACGCCGACCTGGTGTGGTGCGAGACCGGCAAGCCGGACCTGGAATTCGCACGCAAGTTCGCCGAGGCGATCCATGCGAAGTTCCCGGGCAAGCTGCTGGCCTACAACTGCTCGCCCAGCTTCAACTGGAAGAAGAACCTGGACGACGCCACCATTGCGAAGTTCCAGCGCGAACTGGGCAGCTACGGCTACAAGTTCCAGTTCATCACCCTGGCCGGGTTCCATGCGTTGAACTACGGCATGTTCAATCTGGCCCACGGCTACGCACGCCGCCAGATGAGCGCGTTCGTCGAGTTGCAGGAAGCCGAGTTCGAAGCGGCCGAGCGCGGCTTCACTGCGGTCAAGCACCAGCGCGAGGTCGGTACCGGCTACTTCGATGCGGTGACCCAGGCGATCCAGCAGGGCCAGTCGTCGACCACCGCGCTGACCGGCTCGACCGAGGAAGAACAGTTCCATGGCGGGCGCAGCGAACGCGCGGCGTGATGCGGCGCGCCGCGTGATCCGGTGGTGCCGGCCGCTGGCCGGCAACCCATCGATGTTTCCGAAGCCCATGCAGTTGCCGGCCAGCGGCCGGCACTACCGGGCTCCGGGTGATCAGGGTGGCCAGGGAAGGGCCAGACAACGCCGGCCGGTCGGGGGACCTGCCGGCGTTGTTGTATCGATGCAAGGGCGCAGCACGCGCGGAGCGTCAATCAGGCGCACCCCGGTGCCGGCAACTTGGCCGAAACCCTGTGAAACCCGGCATCGGATTGATCCAGCAGGAGTTTTGCCCGGACACCCGTGACCAGAACGGGCCATCACCGATCTTCACATCAATCAAGATCGGCAGAAGGGTCAAAATGAGATAGGGCGCACACTTTAAAGCGGTGCTATGCTCCGCGGCTCACCAGGGGACGCTGGCGGCGGGTGCAGGGAATGACCGGCAGGGGTGCGGCCGAGAACAGTGATGTGACGACAGGTATCGCCCGGGTGGCGATGGCCGAGATCGTGCACGCTCTGTTGTCCGATGCCGAGGTGGCATTGTTCGCCAGATTCGCCCGCGCATGCAAGCTCCGTGCCGGACAGTGGCTGTTCCAGCGTGGCCACCGCGGCGAGCGCATGTATGTGATCCTCGAAGGCCAGATCGAACTGGACTTCGGCGAGGACCTGGTGATCAAGACGCTCGGGCAGCACGAGTTCTTCGGAGAACTGGGCCTGCTGGTCGGCGACCACCTGCGCAGCGCCAGTGCGCGCGCGCTGGTCGACTGCGATGTGCTGGAGCTGGGCCCGGCCGATTTCCATCGGCTGGTCGAATCCGATCCCGGCCTGGTGGCCTATTTCCTGCGCCGCACGATCATGCGCGTGCTGGCCAACGAACAGGCACTGATCGCACAGCTGCGCCGGCGCAACCACGATCTGGAAACCGCGCTGGACAATCTGTACATCACTACCCATCAGTTGACCCACACCCGTGAGCTGGTGCGTACCGATGAACTGACCGGGCTGCACAACCGGCGAGGCCTCACCCTGTACCTGCAGGAGTGCCGCGAGCGGGCCGAGGGGCCGCCGCAGGCGCTGCTGCTGATCGATTGCGACCGCTTCAAGCAGATCAACGACCGCCACGGCCACCAGGCCGGCGACCGCGTGCTGCAGAGCATGGGCAACATCCTGCGCTCGATGGCCGGCGAGCAGGACCTGGCCTGCCGGCTTGGTGGCGATGAGTTCTGCCTGATCCTGCGCCGTGGCAACCGCGAGATCGCGCAGCACGCGGCCGAGTTCATCATCAGTGCGGTGCATGGCCTGCTCGAGCGCAGCCATGGCACGCCGCATGTGAGCCTGGTCAGCATCGGCGCCTGCCTGCTGGCGCCGGAGGCAGGCTGGAGCGAGTGGTATGCCTGCGCGGATCGTGCGCTGTACCAGGCCAAGCGCGATGGCGGCAACTGCCTGCGCTGGGCGGATGATCCGGACGGCCAATAGGGAGAGGCAGGCGATGAATGGCGACAACGGAACGTCAGCCCCGCATAGCCCACAGCTGCGCGCCCTGCTGTTCACCGATCTGTGTGATTCGCTGCAGCTGGTCGAGCGGATCGGCGATGTGGCGGCGGCAAGCCTGTTCCAGGAACACGATCGCCTGGTACTGGTGCTGCAGCAGCGCTGGAACGGCCAGCTGATCGATCGCTCCGATGGCTTGTTCATGCTGTTCGAGCGCGCCGTCGACGCACTGGGCTTCGCCCTGGACTACCAGCGCGAACTGCACGCGCTGGGCCAGCAGCGCGCGATTGAACTGCGCGCGCGCGCCGGCCTGCACGTGGGCGACGTGCTGACCTGGGAGAACAGTGCCGAGGCGGTCCGTGCCGGTGCCAAGTCGATGGAGGTGGAAGGCCTGGCCAAGCCGATGGCGGCGCGCCTGATGATGCTGGCCCGCCCCGGCCAGATCCTGCTGTCGGCGGTGGCCGAATCGCTGACCCGCCGTGCCACCGATGCACTGGGCGAGCGTGGCACGCGCCTGCTGTGGAAATCGCACGGGCGCTGGCGCTTCAAGGGCGTGCCGGTGGTGCAGGAAGTGATCGAAGTGGGCGAGATCGGTTCGGCGCCGCTGCGCATGCCGCGCGCCAACGCCAAGGCGCGCCGCGACCTGCCGCTGTGGCGGCAACCGCTGGTGCTGGCCGCCGAAGGCCTGATCCTTGCCGCGGCCGTGCTGGGCGGCTGGCTGCTGCTGCGGTCGGAGCCGGCCATTGCCTTCGCCGAACGTGACTGGGTGGTGCTTGGCGATGTCGACAACCTCACCGGCGATCCGATCTTCGATGACTCGATGCGGCACGCGATCCGGATCGCGCTGGAACAGTCGCGCTACGTGAACGTGCTGTCGGAAGGCAAGATCCGCGAAAGCCTGGAAATGGCGCGGCTCTCGGGCGATACCCGGCTCAACCGCGATACCGCGGTCGATGTGGCGGTGCGGGAGGGCGCGCGCGCGGTGCTGCTGCCGACCGTGCGGCAGAAGATCGGTGGCTACGAGCTGGCCATCGATGTTGCCGCACCGGGCAGTGGCCAGGTGATCCAGACCTTCACCGCCACCGCCGATCGATCCGACCAGATGGTGTTCGCCGTGGACGACGTGGTCGGTCGCCTGCGTCGCGGACTGGGCGAGTCGGTGGCCAGCCTGGAGCAATCCCTGCCGCTGCCGCGCGCCTCGACCCAGGACCTGCGCGCACTGCGTGCGTTCGCGCTGGCCGAGAGCGCACTGGGTCAGCGTCGCTTCGAAGAAGCACGCAACCTCTACCAGGCCGCGATCGACATCGATCCCGGTTTTGCCTTGGCCTACATGGGCGTGGCCAAGCTGCATGCGCGCACCGCGCAGGTCGCGGACGCGCGTGACGCGCTGGAGCACGCGCTGGCCCAGCAGCAGCGCCTGCCCGCGCGTGAGCGCCTGTACCTGAAGGGCTGGCAGGCCGAACTGGAACCCGGTGGCTGGCCGCTGGAACAGTGGCGTGCACTGGCCAAGATCTATCCGGATTCGTTTGCTGGGCTGTCCAATACCTCCTGGGGGTTGCTGCAGGACAATCGCTTCACCGAGGCCGAGCCCTATGCGCGCGCCGCGACGGTGCCTCAGGACCCGTTGCGGCTGTATCCGACCATCCATCTGGCGCGGGCACAGCTGGGCCTCGGCCAGCCGCAGCAGGCAATGCGCACCTTGCGCCAGGCACGGATGCTGCGCGGCAATGACGAGGCCGACGACCTGGATGTGGACGTGCTGGTTGCGCAGGGCCTGGATGCACAGGCGCAGCAGCTGTTGATGCGGTTGCCGCGGGGAGACGACCTGCAACAGCGCATGCGCCTGCGGGCCCACCTGCTGGTGGCTGCGGAGCAGCGTGATTGCAGCAGTTTGCATGCCGCGATTGCTGCGGACGGTCCAGCACCGGATCTGATCGACTACCAGATCCATCAACGCCTGCAGCACGCCACCGTGACCACGCTGTGCACGGCCGGCGATGCGAAGGAGCTTGAATCCATTGCCGCCGTGCTGCGGCCGCTGCTGCGGAACAACGACGACTCCGCCGTGGGCAGCCGCAGCCTGCAGCTGCTGGCCCTGACTTATCTGGCCCAGCGCCAGGGCCAGCATGCGCTGGCCGCAGAGTGGCTGCGCGACCATGGCGAACTGCTGGAGCGGCAGCGCAGCCCTGTGGTGGGCAAGTGGCGTCGGGTTGTGTTGGCGATGGCCGAACTGGCGCAACAGCGTCCGCGGGCGGCACGCCATCTGCTCGAGCCCACCTTTGATGGCAGCGAACCTGTGCAGGCCCACGTTGTGCTGCTGCAGGCACTGCGTGCCGAGCAGGACACTGCCGGCGTGCGTCGCGAGCAGGCCTGGCTGGCCCGGCACCATGGCCAGGCCATTGCCGAGGTGGCGTCCATGCAGGTCTGGCAACCCCTGAATGTGCACGACATCGCCACCGAGGCGACGTCGGTGCGAGTGTCGCGCTGATGCGGACTCAGGCGTTGACGCGCTCGTCGATGCGGTCGGCTTCGAAGCAGAACACCACGGTCATCGAGGCGGTCGAGGTACTCAGGTACGCATGCAGCGAATCACGGGTGCGGCTCAGCTCCTCGACCGAGGCCAGGGTGCCGATCTTCATGCAGTCGTTTTCGCCAACGGCACCGTCCAGCCCGATCGAGGCCAGGGCCTTGGCCGGCGAAGCGGTGAAGTGGCTGCGGAACGCTTCGCTGCCGATCAGGTGGTCCAGCAGGGTGCTGGCGTCGGCGGCGGAAAGACGGGGATGGCTCATGGGGATTGTCCGTAGGTGGAGCTACTCGTATCGGCCGCGACAGCCTGCCATTGAGGGCCGCGCTGTGCACGTCGCTAAAGTTGGCCGCGCTGCGGTCGTTGCTGCTATGCCGGCTGTGCGGCACAAGGAAGGAAACCGATGCGCCTGCGCCGCTGCGCCAGCCTGATGTTCGAGCCTCGCGAGGCGGTCACCCTGGACCTGCGCGCGATGCTGGCCGGCCACGCCGAGATGGACAGCCAGATCAGCTGGGTGGCGCTGGCCGCCCACCTGGACCAGCCACTGCCGGTGGACGCCGAGGAGCGCCAGCTGCTGGGCGGGCTCAGCGCGCACCGCTGGAGCGAACCGCCCGCCGATGCCTGCCCGGCCATGCTGGCCCGCCTGGTCGAACAGGGCCTGCTGTTGACCGACCCACCGAGCGAGGTGGGGCACCAGATGCGCGACGAGGCGCTGCGGCGCAGCCAGTGGTGGCCATTGGCTGCGCTGGCCCATCGCCATGCGCGCTGGCAGGCCGTGGACAGCGTGGAGGACATGCGCCGGCAGGGGTTGGACACCGCGGCCGGCCTGCGCCAGCGCCTGGGGCCGCCACCGCCGGTGGTGCAGCCGATGCAGGGCGACTACCAGCCGCTGCCGCGCAGCGAAGAGGACGCGTTCGATGCACTGCTGGCGCGTCGCACCACCTGCCGCAATTTCGACCCGCAGCGCGCGTTGCCGCTGCCGCTGCTGGCCCAGGTGCTGCAGCGTACGCTGATGGCGCACGCGGTGCAGAAGGTCGAGCGCGATACCGAGTTCCTGAAGAAGAACGTGCCTTCCGGTGGCGGCCTGCATCCCACCGAGGGCTTCCTGCTGGTGCAGAACGTGGAAGGACTGGCACCGGGCTTGTACCACTATCATCCGGTGCAGCACGCCGTGCTGCCGCTACCCTCGCCACCGCCGCAGGCGTTGCCTGCGATGGCGCGGCGGATGCTGTCCGGGCAGGCGTGGTTCGCCGATGCGCCAGCGCTGCTGGTACTGGCACCGCGTTATGACCGCTGCTTCTGGAAGTATCGCAACCATGCCAAGGCGCACCGTGCGGTGACGCTGGACGTGGGCCACATTTCGCAGTTGCTGTACCTGTGCGCCACCGAGCGCGGGCTGGCAGCATTCGTGACAGCGGCGATCAACGATGCCGATGTCGATCGTGCTTTTGGGTTCGATGGCATCGGCCAGAGCGCGATGGCCATCTGTGGCCTGGGCTGGCGCAGTGCCACGCTGGACACGGCCGAATTCGATCCGGCCGGGCGGGTGGCGACGGGCGACGACCGCTGAGCGGCCGTCGCCCCGGCGATCAGGTCGCCTCGAAGTCCACCAGCACCGCGCCGTCGCCGACCTGGTCGCCGGCCTTGGCACGGTAACCCTTCACCGTGCCATCGGCCGGTGCCTGCAGGGTGTGCTCCATCTTCATCGCTTCCAGCACCACCAGCGGCGTGCCGCGCTTGACCTCGGTACCGGCTGCGACCAGCGTGGCCACGATCCTGCCCGGCATGGGTGCCAGCAGGCTGCCGGCGTCGGCCACGGCGTGGTCCGATTCACCCACTGGATCATGCAGGGTGAAGCGGTGCTGGCCGTCGGCGCCGAACAGGTACAGCTGGTTACCGTCGCGCAGCAGCTGCAGCGACCCGCGGCGCTCGCCCAGCTGCACCGTCAGGCCGTGCACATCGGCCGTGCCGATCATCCGCACCGGTGCAGCGTCATCGCACTGCACGCGCCAGCCATCGGCCTGCGCCCACACCTTCAGCGTGTGCTTGCGTTCGCCCTGCTGCAGCGGCACTACGCGCGGCGCGGACGCGCCGAGGCGCCAGCCATCCTGTGACCGCCACGGCGAATGCGGATCGCGCACGTCGGTGCTGGCGGGCGCCGTGCTTGCCACCGCGGCCACGGCGGCGAGCAGCCACAGGTCCGCACCCGCGTCGCCCAGGGCACTCAATGCCGCCTGTTCGCGTTCGATCAGCGCCGTATCCAGCCTGGCGTGCGCGAACGAATCGGTATTCACCAGGCGGCGCAGGAAGCCGGCGTTGGTGGTCACGCCCACCACCTGGCAGTCGGCCAGGGCCTGGCTCATGCGGCGCAGCGCGGCGTCGCGGTCCACGTCCCAGACGATCAGCTTGGCGATCATCGGATCGTAGTACGGGGTGATGCTGTCGCCTTCCTCCACGCCGGTATCGACGCGCACGTTGGCCGACGCTGCCGGCAGGCGCAGGCGGCGCAGGGTGCCGGTGGAGGGCAGGAAGCCACGGTCGGCATCCTCGGCGTACAGCCGCGCTTCGATCGCGTGGCCATGGATGGCCAGCTGGTCCTGGCGCAGCGGCAGCGGTTGGCCCGAAGCCACGCGCAGCTGCCACTCCACCAGGTCGGTGCCGGTGATGTATTCGGTGACCGGGTGCTCGACCTGCAGGCGGGTGTTCATTTCCATGAAGTAGAAATCGCCGTCCGGGCCGGCGATGAATTCCACCGTGCCCGCACCCTCATAGCCCACTGCGCGTGCGGCATCGACCGCGGCCTTGCCCATTGCAGCACGACGTTCGGGGCTCATGCCCGGCGCGGGTGCTTCTTCCAGCACCTTCTGGTGGCGGCGCTGCACCGAGCAGTCGCGCTCGAACAGGTAGACCGCCTCACCGTGGCTGTCGCCGAACACCTGGATCTCGATATGGCGCGGGCGCTCGACGTACTTCTCGACCAGCACGTGGTCGTTGCCGAACGCCGAGGCCGCCTCGCGCTGGCAGCTGGCCAGCGCATCGACGAAGTCCTCGCTGCGTTCGACCTTGCGCATGCCCTTGCCACCGCCACCGGCGCTGGCCTTGATCAGCACCGGGTAGCCGATGCCATCGGCCTGCGCGCGCAGGAAGTCCGGCGCCTGCTGGTCACCGTGGTAACCCGGCGTCAGCGGCACACCGGCCTTGGCCATCAGCGCCTTGGCCGCGCTCTTGTCACCCATCGCTCGGATCGCGCTGGGCGGTGGCCCGATGAAGGTGATGCCGGCGGCGGCGCAGGCATCGGCGAAGTCGGCATTCTCGGACAGGAAGCCGTAACCGGGGTGGATGGCCTGTGCGCCGGTAGTGCGCGCGGCATCAAGCAGGGCATCGCCACGCAGGTAGCTCTCGCGTGCGGCGGCCGGGCCGATGTGGACGGCTTCGTCGGCCAGGCGCACATGGCGTGCGTTGCGGTCGGCATCGGAATACACCGCCACGGTGGCGATGCCGAGGCGGCGGCAGGTGGCGATGACGCGGCAGGCGATCTCGCCGCGGTTGGCGATCAGGACTTTGCTGAACATGGCAACGTGCTTCATAGGAGCGTGCTCGGTCATGGCACGGGTCACATGCGGAACACGCCGAAGCGCGTCTGCTGCGGGGCGGCGTTGAGGCTGGCCGACAGCGCCAGCGCCAGCACCTGGCGGGTGTCGGCCGGATCGATCACGCCGTCGTCCCACAGGCGCGCGCTGGCGTAGTACGGGTGGCCCTGCTGTTCGAACTGGTCGCGGATCGGTGCCTTGAAGGCATCCTCTTCCGCCGCCGGCCACTGGCCGCCCTTGGCTTCAATGCCATCGCGCTTGACCGTGGCCAGCACACTGGCGGCCTGCTCGCCGCCCATCACGCCGATGCGCGCGTTCGGCCACATCCACAGGAAGTTCGGCGAGTACGCACGGCCGCACATGCCGTAGTTGCCGGCACCGAACGAGCCGCCGATCACCACGGTGAACTTGGGCACCCTGGCACAGGCCACCGCCATCACCAGCTTGGCGCCGTCCTTGGCGATGCCGCCCTGTTCGTACTTGCGGCCGACCATGAAGCCGGTGATGTTCTGCAGGAACACCAGCGGGATGTTGCGCTGGGTGCACAGCTCGATGAAGTGCGCGCCCTTCAGGGCCGACTCGGAGAACAGGATCCCGTTGTTGGCGATGATGCCGATCGGGTAGCCGTTCAGATGGGCGAAACCGGTCACCAGCGTTGCGCCGTAGCGCGGCTTGAACTCGTCGAAGCGCGAGCCATCCACCAGCCGCGCGATCACTTCGCGAACGTCGTAGGGTTTGCGCGTATCGGCCGGGATCACGCCATACAGCTCATGGGCCGGCAGCAATGGCGCTTCAGGGGGCCGCACCGCCATCGCCGGTTCCGGCTTGCGCCAGTTGAGCTGGGCGATGATCGCGCGCACCCGTGCCAGTGCCTGCAGATCGTTGTCGGCCATGTGGTCGGCCACGCCGGAGATGCGGGTGTGCACGTCGGCGCCACCCAGTTCCTCGGCCGTGACCACTTCACCGGTGGCCGCCTTCACCAGCGGCGGGCCGCCGAGGAAGATCGTGCCCTGCTCGCGCACGATCACGGTCTCGTCGCTCATCGCCGGCACATAGGCGCCACCGGCGGTGCAGCTGCCCATCACGCAGGCGATCTGCGGAATGCCCTGCGCCGACAGGTTGGCCTGGTTGTAGAAGATGCGGCCGAAATGGTCGCGGTCGGGGAAGACTTCGTCCTGCAGCGGCAGGAACGCGCCACCGGAATCGACCAGGTAGATGCACGGCAGGTGGTTCTGCTCGGCGATCTCCTGCGCGCGCAGGTGCTTCTTCACCGTCATCGGGTAATAGGTGCCGCCCTTGACCGTGGCGTCGTTGGCCACGATCACGCATTCCACGCCGCTCACCCGGCCGATGCCGGCCACCACGCCCGCGGCGGGCACGGCGTCTTCATACATGCCGTGCGCGGCCAACGGCGCGATTTCCAGGAAGGCGCTGCCGGGGTCGAGCAGGGCGTCGATGCGGTCGCGCACCAGCAGCTTGCCGCGCGCGGTGTGCTTGGCGCGTGCCGCCTCACTGCCACCCAGCGCGGTGCGCGCGAGGGTGGCATGCAGGTCGTCGACTACGGCCTGCATGGCCGCGCGGTTGCTTTCAAACGTTTCGCTGCCCGGTTGCAGCTGGCTGTTCAGGACGGTCATCGCGGTGGCCTTACAGGGTGCGCTGGAACAGTTCGCGGCCGATCAGCATGCGGCGGATCTCCGAGGTGCCGGCGCCGATTTCATACAGCTTGGCGTCGCGCCACAAGCGGCCGGTCGGGTATTCGTTGATGTAGCCGTTGCCGCCGAGGATCTGGATCGCCTGGCCGGTCAGCCAGGTGGCCTTCTCGGCGGCGTACAGGATCGCACCGGCGGCGTCCTGGCGGGTGGTGCGGCCCTGGTCGCAGGCGCGCGCCACGGCATAGACATACGCGCGGCAGGCACCCAGGCCCACGTACATGTCGGCGATCTTGGCCTGGATCAGCTGGAAGCTGCCGATCGGTTCGCCGAACTGGTGGCGCTCGTGCACATAGGGCATGACCACGTCCATGGCCGCGGCCATCAGGCCCAGCGGGCCACCGGACAGCACCACGCGCTCGTAGTCCAGGCCGGACATCAGTACGCGCACGCCACCGCCGACCTGGCCCAGCACGTTCTCTTCGGGAATCTCGCAGTCCTGGAACACCAGCTCGCAGGTGGGCGAGGAGCGCATGCCGAGCTTGTCCAGCTTCTGCGCGGTGGAGAAGCCCTTCATGCCCTTCTCGACCAGGAACGCGGTGATGCCCTTGGCACCGGCCTCCATGTCGGTCTTGGCGTAGACCACCAGCACGTCGGCATCCGGGCCGTTGGTGATCCACATCTTGTTGCCGTTGAGCACGTAGCGGTCGCCGCGCTTGTCGGCGCGCAGCTTCATCGACACCACGTCCGAACCGGCACCCGGTTCGCTCATCGCCAGCGCGCCGACCAGGCTGCCGTTGCACAGGCCGGGCAGGAAGCGCTGCTTCTGTTCTTCGTTGCCGTTCTTGCGCAGCTGGTTCACGCACAGGTTGGAGTGCGCGCCATAGGACAGGCCGATGCCGCCGGAGGCGCGCGAGATTTCTTCCATCGCCACCACGTGGGCCAGGTAGCCCATGCCGGTACCACCGTATTCTTCTTCCACGGTGAGGCCGAGCAGGCCCTGTTCGCCCAGCTTCGGCCACAGGGCCAGCGGGAACTGGTTGCTGGCATCAGCCTCGGCGGCCAGCGGTGCGACCTCGGCGGCGGCAAAATGGGCCACGCTCTGGCGCAGCAGGTCGATGTCTTCGCCAAGATCGAAGTTCAGGGATGGCACGTGCATTGTGGTGGCTCCACGGCGGGATGGCAGGGAATGGACGCACCCGGCGGGGGAGCGGGCGGCGGTCGGCAGGACCGCCACCCGCACGGGCGATGGCCCCAGCGTAGCGGGGTTCGGATAAGAAGTGAATACGAATTCAAAAATTGAAACTAGAATCAGAACATGGCCTATAAACGCTCTGCATTGATGGAAGAACGCCTGGCGGGCGCCCGTGAACGGATCCTGCTGGCCACCCGCGAGCTGGTCGCCACCGGCGGCTGGCGCAACGCCCCGGTGACCGCCGTGGCGACCCAGGCGGGGGTGTCCACCGGCCTGATCTATCGCCACTTCCCGTCCAAGGCCGAGCTGTTCGTGGAGGTGCTCAACGCCGCGGTGGCCCACGAGGTCGCGATCATGGAGCGCATCGCCAGCGGTCCGGAGATGGCCAGCGAGCGCCTGCGGCTGGCAATCACCGCCTTCGTCCGCCGCGCCCTGGCCGGGCCGGGGCTGGCGCACGCCTTCATCGTCGAACCGGTCGATCCGGACGTGGAGGCCGAGCGCATGCGCGGACGTCGCGCGTTCGGCGACGTGTTCCTGCGGCTGGTGGAGGAAGGCGTGGCCGCCGGTGAGCTGCCGGCGCAGGACGCGCATGTGGCCGCCGCGTGCCTGGTCGGCGCCTTCACCGAGGCGATGGTCGGCCCGACCGCGCCCAGCCGCGAAGCGCACCGCGACGAAGACGCGCTGGTGGATGCGATCTGCAGCTTCTGCCTGCGCGCGATCGGTGCCCCGGTAATCCGGTAGCGCCGGCCGCTGGCCGGCTTCTGTTGCTGGGGTCAGATCCCTTTTGCGGCGCAAAAGGGATCTGACCCCATCCCCGACCCCAGCCCCCGGCATGTTGCGCCGCACCAGCAGTGACGCCTGTTGTCGCACGCAAGGCGCGTTCTATACTCGGTCCATCACGCAGTCGCTCAGCCGTGGTCCAACGACTATCAGCCAGGGGTAACGAAGAGTGCGGAATTACGATCTGGAGTTCCTGAAACGCTTCTCCATGGTGATCGCGCTGCTGGCGACCATCACCCTCGGCCTCATCCTCCTTGCCGCCTACATCCACACCCGGATTCCGCCCGAGGTGTCGCCGACCGCGGCCAAGCGCACCGAACAGCGCATCTCGCCCACCGGCGCGGTCTATGCTGGCAGCACCGGCGCCGCCGCGCAGGCCGCTGCCAAGGCTGCCGCTCTGGCCAAGGCCGCCTCGCAGGTGGCCTACGGCGGCACCAAGGATGGCAAGGTGATCTTCGACAACCTGTGCACCGCCTGCCACACCAACGGTGTGGGCATGGCACCGACGCTGGACCATTCGCATTGGGACAAGCGCATCGCGCAGGGCAAGGACACCCTCTACAAGCACGCCATCGAGGGCTATACCGGCCCCGACGGCGGCATCATGCCGCCCAAGGGCGGCAACCCGGCGCTGACCGAAGAACAGATCCATGCCACCGTGGACTGGATGCTGGGCAACCTGAAGTAACCGCCGCAACGCGCCGCTTCCTGTAGAGCCGAGCCCGCGCTCGGCTGCTCTCCGCGCGGTGTGGCCAGGTGCAGCCGAGCATGGGCTCGGCTCTACGATCCCCCGGCTTTGCCCACCGAGGCCTGATCGCTCATATGCCCCCGCTGCGCAGGCGGGGTTTCGCATTTCAGGGTTAGTCTGTGCGCCTCTTCCATGGAGTCGCCCGTTGATGCGCCGCCGTTCCCTCGCCCTTGCCCTGTCCCTGCTGCTGCCGGCCGGCGCCTTTGCCCAGGCCCAGCCGCAGGCCACGCCGGTCGCGCCCTCCGTCGCGCGCGGCAGCGCCACTGTGGTGCTGACCGCCGCGCCGGCCGACTGGCGCGCGCTGGATGGGCAGCGCGTGCGCATCGCCGCGCCGCTTACCCTGGCCGGTACCGATGGCCTGCAGCACTTCGGCCAGCTCACGGTGGCGTTCGATGGCCGCCTCTGGCAGCCGACCGAAGTGGCCGCGCCGGGCACTGCCGGCTATGAGCAGGTGATGGCCGACAACCAGCGCCGCCGCTTGGTGCTAGAGGATGGCAGCGATGCCCGCGACCCCGCCAGCGTGCCCTACCTGCCGGGCAACCCGGTGCTGCGCACCGGCATGCAACTGCGCAACGTGGAGGGCATCGTGCGCGTGGACGCGCAGGGCCATCCGCGCCTGCAGGTCGAAGGCGCGCTGAAGCTGCCGGAACTGAAGCGCCCGGCAGTACCCACGGTGCCGGGAAGCCTGCACGTGGCCGCCTTCAACCTGGAGAATTTCTTCAATGGTGACGGCCAGGGCGGTGGCTTCCCGACGCTGCGCGGCGCGCGCACGCTGGACGAGCACAAGGCGCAGCTCGCCAAGCTGGTCACCACGGTCAATGCGTTGGGCGCCGATGTCGCTGCGCTGATGGAACTGGAGAACGACGGCTACGGCCCGCAGTCGGCCATCGCCGAACTGGTCGATGCGCTCAACCGCGACCGCGGCGCGCAGGGCGACTGGCGCTTCGTCGACGCCGGCAACGGCCCCGGCGACAACCCGATCCGGGTCGGCATCATCTATCGCAGCACGCGCCTGCAGCCGGTCGGCAAGCCGGCCACGCTGACCGGCGGCCCGTTCGTCGAGCACAGCCGCGTACCGTTGGCGCAGGCCTTCCAGGGCAAGCAGGGGGCGCCGTTCGTGGTGGTTGCCAACCATTTCAAATCGAAGGGTTGCCGTGACGCGGCCGGTGCCGACGCCGACCGCAACGACAATCAGGGCTGCTGGAACGCCACCCGTGTGACGTCGGCGCAGCAGCTGCACGCCTGGCTGCAGACCGATCCGACCGGTACCGGCGCCAGGGACGCGGTGCTGCTGGGTGACTTCAATGCCTACGCGATGGAAGACCCGATCCGCGCCCTGCATGATCTGGGCTGGCAGGACGCGTTCAAGGTTGCCAAGGTCGAGCATCCCTACAGCTACGTCTACAACGGCTACACCGGCCGCCTCGACCACGCGCTGCTGAACCCGGGCATGGCCAGGCGCCTGCGCGGTGCCGCCGAATGGCACAGCAACGCCGACGAGCAGGACGCCAGCGGCTACCAGGGCCGCAACGTGCAGGGCCCGTGGCGCAGCTCCGACCACGACCCGCTGCTGCTGGGCTTCGACAAGTAACGCGCCAGGCCGGGGTCGGATCCCATTCCCACGGAATGGGCTCTGACCCAAGGCATCGCGGGGTCTGAGGCGTAGGGGTCAGAGCCCATTCCGTGGGAATGGGATCCGACCCCGGGTATCGCTCACCCCCAGGCGATCATCCCGATCGCCAGCACCGCCAGTGCCAGGCCGGCGCGGTTCCACTTCGTGGTGGCCTCGCCGAAGACGAACATGCCTACCAGCGCGCCCAGCACCACCACGCCGATGTTCATGCCGGCGAACACGGTGGCCGGGCTCTCTGGCATCGCCTGGTGCGCATGCACATAGAACAGGATGTTGCCGCCATTGAGCAGGCCCAGCAGTGCACCCGCGCCGAGGTTGCGCCAGGCCAGCCGGCTGCGGCCACTGACATGCCGCCACAGCTGCATTGCCAGCATCAGCACGAAGGCGACGCTGAAACTGGCCAGCACCGCCGCCATCGACGGCGTGCCGGACAGCGCCACCTGCTTGAGCAGCACGTCCACCACTGCGAATCCGGCCCATACGCCCAGCAGCCAGCCCCAGCCGCCGGGTGAGGACGCCACCGCCGGGCCGCGCGGGCGCAGGCTGATGGCCACCATCGCCAGCAGGCCCAGGCCCAGGCCGGCCAGTTTCCAGGGCGTTGCGGTCTGGCCGAAGCACAGGAAGGCGGCGGCCAGGGAAAGCAGCAACGACAGCCGCTGCGCCACGTCGCTGCGGACGATGCCGGCCACCGCCACCGCGCGGCCCAGTACCAGGAAGATCGAGGGCAGCACCACCGCCAGCGCCAGCAGTGACAGCCACGGCGCATGCGGCGCGCGCAGCGCATCCAGCGGTGGCTGCAGCACCACGGCGGTGAGCGTTGCCGCCACCAGATAGTTCCAGGTGACCATCTGCGCAACATCCAGCTGGCGGCGTGCGGCCACCTTCAACAACACCGAAACCAGCACACTGCAGATCACGGCCAGTGACAGATAGAGCATGGGGCGGGCACAGGGCAGGGGCGGGGGACGGTATCATGGTGCCATGCACAAGCCCTTGTTCCCCGTCGCCCCCGGCGAAACCGCCTGCCTCGAACTGGACGGCCCGGCCGGCCCGCTGGAAGTGGTCGTCGACCTGCCCAAGGCCGATGTGCCGGTGCAGCCGATCGTGGCCATCGTCTGCCATCCGCTGTCCACCGAAGGTGGCACCCTGCACAACAAGGTGGTCACCATGACCGCCTCCACCCTGCGCGAGCTGGGCATCGCCACGGTGCGCTTCAACTTCCGCAGCGTGGGTGGTTCGGCTGGCACCTTCGATGGCGGCGTGGGCGAGCAGGATGACCTGAAGGCCGTCGCGGCCTGGGTGCGCAGCCAGCGCCCGGATGACCGCCTGTGGCTGGCCGGTTTCAGCTTCGGTGCGTTCGTGTCGCTGAAGGCCGCCGCCACGCTGCAGCCGGAAGCGCTGATCTCGATCGCGCCGCCGGCCGGTCGCTGGGATTTCGACGGCATCGCGCCGCCGGCGCGCTGGCTGGTGATCCAGGGCGAGCAGGACGAGATCGTCGACCCGCAGGCCGTCTACCAGTGGCTGGACACGCTGGACGCCCCGCATGAGCTGGTACGCATGCCCGAGACCAGCCACTTCTTCCACCGCAAGCTGATCGACCTGCGCGGCGCGCTGACCCACGGCGTCAAGCACTGGCTGGGCGCGGCGGCATGAGTGCACCCGAGCTGACCCCGTCGCAGCGGTATGCGGAAGGGGTTGCCCGTGGCGACTGGCAGAACGATCCGGCCCAGCATGCGGCGCTGGCCGAGCTGGACCGCATCCACCTGGGCCTGCTGGACAGTGCCGAGGATGGCTGGCTGGACCGCCTGTCTTCGTTCTGGAAGAAGCCCGAGCCGATCAAGGGCCTGTACTTCTGGGGCGGCGTCGGCCGTGGCAAGACCTTCCTGGTCGACCTGTTCTACGACGGGCTGCCGATCAAGCAGAAGTACCGCACCCATTTCCACCGCTTCATGCGCAGCGTCCATGAGCGCCTGCGCGAGCACCAGGGCCAGAGCGACCCGCTGGCGAAGATCGCCCAGGAATGGCGCAGCAACCTGCGCGTGCTGGTGCTGGACGAGTTCTTCGTCACCGACATCGGCGATGCGATGCTGCTGGCGCGGCTGCTCGAGCGCCTGTTCGCCGAGGGCGTGACCCTGGTCACCACCTCCAACACCGCAGTGGAGAACCTGTACCTCAACGGCCTGCAGCGCGAGAGCTTCCTGCCGGCCATCGGCCTGCTGCAGCGCTTCTGCGTGGAGCTGTACGCCGAAGGTACCGAGGATTACCGGATGCGCGCGCTGACCCGCTCGCCGGTATACCGCGCACCGCTGGCGGCCGACAGCGACGACTGGCTGGCCACGCGCTGGAACGAGCTGAGCGGCGGCCAGCCGGCCAAGCCCGGCAACATCGAGATCGAGGGCCGCAAGATCCCGGTGCGTGGCCGCGGCAAGAGCATTGCCTGGTTCGATTTCGCCGCGCTGTGCGAAGGCCCGCGCGGGCCCTCGGATTACATCGAGATCGCGCACGAGTTCAACACGGTGCTGCTGGGCGGCATTCCCGCCTTCGACCGCTTGAATGAGGATGCCGCGCGCCGCTTCGTCAACCTGATCGACGAGCTGTACGACCGCCACGTCAACCTGGTCTGCACCGCCAGCACCTCGCCGATCGAGCTGTACACCGGCCAGCGCCTGCAGGGCGCGTTCGAGCGCACCGCCTCGCGCCTGATCGAGATGCAGAGCGCCGAGTACCTGGGTACCCCGCACCGGGCGTGAGGGCGGTTTACTGTAGGGCCGAGCCCACGCTCGGCTGCTTCTGGATGATGTGCCGAAAGGGAGCCGAGCATGGGCTCGGCTCTACAGCAGCGCCGCGCAGCTATCGGGAAGGCGCCACCGCATTCCCACGCGGCCGCTCATCCGGCCCGGCCGACACCTGCAGGCCCGAGCCATCGCCGTGCTCCACCCGAACGCTCTCGCTGCGCTCCAGCAGCCGCAGCGGTTGGCCTTGGTAGCGCACTTCCAGCGCGTCATGGGTGTCGGCCAGCGACTGCACCAGCGGGCACAGCGACTGTGCTTGGGCCTCGATGCGTTCGGCGCGGCCTTCCAGCTGCTGTTCCATCTGCGCGTCCAGACGGTCGGCGCGTGCCTCCATCGCATCGCTGCGTCCGGTGAAGATCTGCCACAGCATGCTGCGGGCGATGGAGGCGGACAGCGACTCGGCCATGTCCTGCACCTTGGCCTCGAAGCCTGGCCCGAACACAGCCTGTTCCCAGTAGCCCTTGCCCAGCGTGCCGCCGATCCAGTCATCGGCCTGCCGGCGCAGGCGCCGGACCTTGCGGCTGTTGGCGGTACCGGTGAGGCTTTCATAGACCCCGTCGAGCACGTCGAAGCTCAGTCCGCTCACTTCATGGGCCAGCGCCGTGGCGGCCGGCATCAGCTGCCGTGCCCCGGCCTCCATCTGCCGAAGGCGGGCCGCGTCGGCCTCGCTGACCGGCACGACCGTGTCGTCCAGGCTCAGCACGCCATCGTGGAACACCACCTCGTGCGGTGCCTGCGGGCCATGCCGCAGCCAGATGCCACCGCTGTCCACCAGCACGTCATAGTCGGTGTGGATACCGCACTGGTCCGCGCGCAGCTTCGGGGTGTCAGCGGCAATTGCAGGTACGGTGACCACAGCAGCCAGCAGGGCCAAGGCGGGTGCTGACAGGCGCATGGTGGAATCCTTTCCGGTCATTGCAGGACCCCAGCATCCCGCGTTCGGCAGGCGCCGTCACCCGCCGAAAGTCACTGCGCGTGGCGATTCGTCCGGCCATACCGGCTTTCCCACCGGCTGCCCACCACCTATCCACAGGGTTGTCCCTAGCCAGTTTCATCACTGTCATGTGAAGCTGTCATTGTTCCGTTTTCGCGGTGCGTTGTGCCACCGCAATGACGCCTTTCGGGCTTGACTGCGCAGCCCGTTCCGGCAGGTCTGAAGCGTCTGATCCGGGCGCCGATGGCACGATCCTTGCGGCGCAAGGGATTGCCGAATTTCACTACATTTGGCGTTGACGGACCCCATGACCCCCACTATCTTGTGGCCGTCGGTCGCAGCAACCCCCATTCCAGGGGTTGCCCCGGGGTACCCATCCGCGATCGTCAACGGCAGTGGCAGGCGCAGGGTCTCATCCCCTGCGACGCCGTCCTGCCATCCTGGGCTGTCATGTCCCGGGCCGCGTCACCCGATGCATCGAGCACCCCCAAATCACGCCAAGAGGACACACGCCGTGAGCACCGAATCCAGCGCCACCATCGAGAAGGAAAGCGAATTCCTGTTGACGTCGCCGCCGACGGCCAACGCGATGAGTGTGACCAAGCGCAATGGGACCACCGAACTGGTGGACCTGAACAAGATCGTGCGTGCGGTGCAGCGTTCCTCCGAAGGCCTGCACGCCGTCGACCCGATGCGCGTGGCCACCCGCACCATTTCCGGCCTGTACAACGGTGCCACCACCCGCGAGCTGGACGAACTGTCCATCCGCACCGCCGCCCTGCTGATCGGTGAAGAGCCCGAGTACGGCCGTCTCGCCGCGCGCCTGCTGGCCAACTACATCGCCAAGGAAGTCTCGGGCCAGGAAATCTACGCCTTCTCGCAGTCGGTCAGCCGTGGCCATGAAGTCGGCCTGATCAACGACCGCCTGCTGAACTTCGTGCAGACCAACGCACGCAAGCTCAACGATGCCATCGACATCTCGCTGGACCTGAACTTCGATTACTTCGGCCTGCGTACCCTGTACGACCGTTACCTGCTGCGCCACCCGCACACCCGCAAGGTGATCGAGACCCCGCAGCAGTTCTTCCTGCGCATCGCCAGCGCGCTGAGCGAGGACGTGTCCGAGACCCTGGCGCTGTACAAGCGCATGGGCAACCTGGACTACCTGCCGTCCAGCCCGACCCTGTTCAATTCCGGCACCACCCACGAGCAGCTGTCCTCGTGCTTCCTGCTGGACTCGCCGCAGGACTCGCTGGAATCGATCTATTCCAAGTACGGCGACATCGCCCAGCTGTCGAAGTTCTCCGGCGGCATCGGCGTCAGCTACACCCGCGTGCGTTCGCGTGGTTCGCTGATCAAGTCGACCAACGGCCATTCCAACGGCATCGTGCCGTGGCTGAAGACCATGGATTCGTCGGTGGCCGCAGTGAACCAGGGCGGCAAGCGCAAGGGCGCGGCCTGCGTGTACCTGGAAACCTGGCACGCCGACATCGAGGACTTCCTCGAGCTGCGCGACAACACCGGTGACGAAGCCCGTCGTGCGCACAACCTGAACCTGGCCAACTGGGTGCCGGACCTGTTCATGAAGCGCGTCGAAGCCGACCAGGAATGGTCGCTGTTCGATCCGCGCGTCGTGCCGGAGTTCACCGACCTGTTCGGCGAAGCCTTCGAGCAGGCCTACCTGCAGGCCGAAGCCCAGGGCAAGGCCAACCGCACCATCTCCGCGCGCAAGCTGTATGCCCGCATGATGCGTACCCTGGCCGAGACCGGCAACGGCTGGATGACCTTCAAGGACAAGTGCAACCGCGCCAGCAACCAGACCCTGCGCCCGGGCAACGTGATCCACCTGTCCAACCTGTGCACCGAAATCCTGGAAGTCACTTCCAACGATGAAACCGCCGTGTGCAACCTGGGTTCGATCAACCTGGGCAACCACTTCGACGAGCACAACGAGTTCGACTTCGACAAGCTGGCCGAGACCGTTCGCCTGGCCGTGCGCCAGCTCGACCGCGTCATCGACCTGAACTTCTACCCGATCGAAACCGCCCGCCGCGCCAACCTGCGCTGGCGTCCGGTCGGCCTGGGCTGCATGGGCCTGCAGGACGTGTTCTTCCGCAAGCGCCTGCCGTTCGACAGCGCCGAAGCCCGCGCCCTGTCGAAGAAGATTGCCGAAGCGATCTACTTCCACGCGCTGGAAACCTCCTGCGAGCTGGCCCAGGAACGTGGCAAGCACCCGTCGTTCAACGACACCCGTGCCGCCGGTGGCGAACTGCAGTTCGACGCCTGGAACGTGGTGCCGGAAGACACCGCGCGCTGGGATGCCCTGCGCGCCCGCATCAAGGAACACGGCCTGCGCAACTCGCTGATGATCGCGATCGCCCCGACCGCGACCATCGCCTCGATCGCCGGCTGCTACGAGTGCGTCGAGCCGCAGGTGTCCAACCTGTTCAAGCGCGAGACCCTGTCCGGTGACTTCCTGCAGGTCAACCGCTACCTGGTCAACGAGCTGAAGAAGCTGGGCCTGTGGACCGCCGACATGCGCGATGCCATCAAGCTGGCCGAAGGCTCCATCGCCGGCGTGGCGCAGATTCCGGAAACGCTGCGCGAGGTCTACCGCACCGCGTGGGAACTGCCGATGCGTTCGCTGATCGACATGGCCGCCGAGCGTGGCGCCTTCATCGACCAGTCGGCCTCGCTCAACCTGTTCATGGAAAGCCCGAACATCGGCGCGATGTCCTCCATGTACATGTACGCCTGGAAGCAGGGCATCAAGACCACCTACTACCTGCGTTCGCGCCCGGCCACCAAGATCGCCAAGACCACGGTCAGCGCTGCGGCCCCGGCCAAGGTGTTCAGCCCGGACGAAGCCATCGCCTGCTCGCTGGAAAACCCGGAAGCCTGCGAGGCCTGCCAGTAAGACACCGCGCGGTGGGTGCCGACCGTTGGTCGGCACTCGAACACCTCGCACCTGTAGAGCCGAGCCATGCCCGGCTGCGGAAAAACACCCACGGTAGCGCCGGGCCACGCCCGGCGGCTCACCCAGGAATTCAAGGAAACACCCATGGCCGACAAGCCCAAGCAGATGCTGCTCGATCCCGGTTTTGAACTGACCCTGCGCCCGATGCGCTACCCACAGTTCTATGACATGTACCGGAATGCGATCAAGAACACCTGGACGGTGGAAGAGATCAACTTCCAGATCGACATCACCGACCTGCACAGCAAGATGTCGCCGGGTGAGCGCCACCTGATCCACCGCCTGGTCGCGTTCTTCGCCACCGGCGATTCGATCGTGTCCAACAACCTGGTGCTGAACCTGTACCAGCACTTGAATGCGCCCGAAGCGCGCATGTACCTGTCGCGCCAGCTGTATGAGGAAGCACTGCACGTGCAGTTCTACCTGACCCTGCTGGACAACTACCTGCCGGATCCGGAAGAGCGCGCCAAGGCGTTCTCGGCGGTGGAGAACATCGACTCGATCAAGAAGAAGGCCGATTTCTGCTTCAAGTGGATCGACTCGATCCAAGACCTGACCCGCATCGAGACCCGCGAACAGCGCCGCCAGTTCCTGCTCAACCAGATCTGCTTTGCCGCCTGCATCGAAGGCCTGTTCTTCTTCGCTGCGTTCGCCTACGTGTACTACTTCCGTTCGCGCGGCCTGCTGCCGGGCCTGGCCTCGGGCACCAACTGGGTGTTCCGCGACGAGAGCGCGCACATGGAGTTTGCGTTCGAGTCGGTGCGCGTGGTGCGTGAGGAAGAGCCGGACCTGTTCGACGACGAGATGAAGCAGCAGGTCTACGACATGCTGGCCGAAGCCATCGAATGCGAAGTGCAGTTCGCCGAGGACGTGCTGTCCGGCGGCGTGGCCGGCATCTCGACCCGCGACATGCGCCAGTACCTGCAGCACTGCGCCGACCAGCACTTCGCCAAGCTGGGCATGGAAAAGAAGTACAACGTGCGCAACCCGCTGCCGTTCATGGAACTGCAGGACGTGCAGGAGCTGACCAACTTCTTCGAACGCCGCGTCTCGGCCTACCAGGTCGGCGTTCAGGGCGAAGTCGCCTTCGACATGAACTTCTGATCGAACCGGCCAGGCCTGCCGCAACGAAGAACCCCGGCCAATGCCGGGGTTTCTTGTTTCCGTAGCGTCGAGCCATGCTCGACTGCTGCTCGCAAGAAAGTCGAGCATGGCTCGACTCTACAATCAGCGCCGCCCTTCCACCGCCATGCGCACCGCCAGCCCGGCCAGCACCGTGCCCATCAGCCAGCGCTGCACCATCTGCCAGGTGGGGCGCGCGGCCAGGAAGCCGGCGATGCTGCCGGCGGTCAGCGCGATCATGCCGTTCACGCTGACGCTGACCAGGATCTGGGTGGAGCCCAGCACGATCGACTGCATCAGCACGCTGCCTTCGCCGTCCGGGTGCAGGAACTGCGGCAGCAGCGACAGGTACATCACCGCCACCTTCGGGTTCAGCAGATTGGTCAGGAAGCCCATCGTGAACAGCTTGCGCGGGCTGTCCTGCGGCAGGTCACGCACCGCGAACGGCGAACGGCCGCCGGGCCTGAGCGCCTGCCAGGCCAGGTACAGCAGGTACAGCGCTCCGCCGATGCGCAGCGCGTCGTAGGCGAACGGCACGGTCATCAGCAGGGCGGTGATGCCCAGTGCCGCGCACAGCATGTAGAACACAAAGCCCAGCGCCACCCCGCCCAGCGAGATCAGGCCAGCCATCGGCCCCTGGCAGATCGAGCGCGAGATGACGTAGATCATGTTCGGCCCGGGCGTGAGCACCATGGCCAGCGAAACCAGCGCGAAGGCCAGCAGGTCGGAAGTGGCGGGCATGGGCAGTCCTGGCAGTGGGCGTGGCGCAGTGTAACGCCTGCCGCAGGCGCGGCCTGCGCAGGCACCGCTGCCGGGTGACCGTTGCACGTGCATGCCGATGGCCATCACGCCGGTCGCTTAGAATCCGCAGCACCCCACACCGAAGCACCCCCATGACCCCGATCCCCGAGACCGTGCCGCCCACCGAAGTGCGCATGGCTGAAATCGTCTTCCCCAACCACACCAACCACCTGGGCACCCTGTTCGGTGGCCAGGCATTGGCATGGATGGACAAGGCCGCGTTTCTGGCCGCCGCCCGCTATTCGCGCCGCACCGTGGTGACCGCGCGCAGCGACCAGGTCGACTTCAAGCTGCCGATCCGCATCGGCCAGATGGTGGAAACCATCGGCCGCATCGTCGAAGTCGGCCGCAGCTCGATGAAGGTCGAGGTGGAACTGGTCGCCGAAGACCTGCACAGCGGCGAGCGCAAGCTGTGCACCCGCGGCCACTTCGTGATGATCGCGCTGGACGAGGAAGGCCACCCGATCGCGGTGCCGCCGCTGCCGGCCGCCTGAGACCAGCGGCTGAACCGGTGCTTGCGGGGGCGCTGCGGCGCCCCCATCTGGCAGCCATGACCCCGCCACTGACCGACTTCATCGACCGCGCCGAGCGCCTGTTCGTGCTGACCGGCGCGGGTTGCAGCACCGCCTCGGGCATACCCGATTACCGGGACGCCGACGGCCAGTGGAAACGCACGCCGCCGGTGACCTACCAGGCCTTCATGGGCGAGGCGACCACCCGCCAGCGTTACTGGGCGCGCAGCCTGCTGGGCTGGCCGCGCTTCGGCCTGGCCCGGCCCAACGGCACCCACCAGGCCCTGGCCGCCCTGGAAAGCCGCGGCAAGCTGCAGGTGCTGTTGACCCAGAACGTGGACGGCCTGCACCAGCGCGCCGGCAGCCGCAACGTGATCGACCTGCATGGCCGCCTGGATCTGGTGCGCTGCATGGGCTGCGAGCGCCGCAGTGGCCGCGAGGATTTCCAGCAGCGGCTGCTGGACGCCAATCCCGGCTGGGACGCGCTGGAGGCCGGCATCGCCCCCGACGGTGATGCCGACCTGGAGACCGATTTCTCCACATTCGTGGTGCCCGATTGCCCGCACTGCGGCGGCGTGCTGAAGCCGGACGTGGTGTTCTTCGGCGAGAACGTGCCGCGCGAGCGGGTGGCGGCGGTGCACGATCATCTGCAGCAGGCCGATGCGGTGCTGGTGGTGGGCTCGTCACTGATGGTCTATTCCGGCTTCCGCTTCGTGCAGGCGGCGGCGAAGGCAGGATTGCCGGTGGCGGCGCTGAACCGCGGCCGCACCCGTGCCGACGACCTGCTGTTGTTCAAGGATGAGCGGGACTGCGCTGAAGCCTTGTCCGGTTGGGTGGCGGGCTGAGCCGAGCGTCGGCTCGGCTCTACAAGGGGCTGTTCGGCGCTCGGCGGCATGATCGGCTGCGAAACAGCGATCCATCCAGACGGTTGATCCAGAAGCCGCGCAGCGGTGCAATACACACCCCCTACGTCGTTCATCACCCCCTTGAGCCAGCTGTTTTCGCCGATCTCGTTCGGCCCCCTGACCCTGTCCAACCGCATCGTCATCGCGCCGATGTGCCAGTACTCCGCCGAAGACGGCCGCGCCAGCGACTGGCACGCCATGCACCTGGGCAACCTGGCGCAGTCCGGCGCCGGCCTGTTGATCCTGGAAGCCACCGCGGTCGAGCCGCGCGGCCGCATCAGCTGGGCCGACCTGGGCCTGTGGGATGACGGCACCGAGGCCGCGCTGGCACAGGTGCTGGCCAGCGTCCGCCGCTGGTCGCCGATGCCGCTGGGCATCCAGCTGGGCCATGCCGGCCGCAAGGCATCCACCGCCCGCCCGTGGGACGGGGGTGGCCAGTTGCCGGCCGGCGATGCGCGTGGCTGGGCCACCGTGGCGCCGTCGCCGCTGCCGTTCCATGCCGCCGATCCGGCACCGCAGGAACTGGACGAAGCCGGCATCGCCGAGGTCATCGCCGCCTTCGCTGCCAGTGCGGTGCGCGCCGAGCGCCTGGGCTTCGAGCTGATCGAGCTGCATGCCGCGCACGGTTACCTGCTGCACCAGTTCCTGTCGCCGCTGAGCAACCGCCGCACCGATGGTTACGGTGGGTCGCTGCCGAACCGCCTGCGCCTGCTGGTGGAAGTGTTCGACGCGGTACGCGCGGCGGTGTCCGACAAGGTCGCCGTGGGCGTGCGCATTTCCGCCAGCGACTGGGTCGAGGGTGGCTGGGACCTGGTGCAGAGCGAAGCACTGGCCCAGGTGCTGGACGCGCGCGGCTGCAATTTCCTGCATGTCTCCAGTGGCGGCCTGGACGAGCGCCAGAAGATCACCGTCGGCCCCGGTTACCAGGTGCCGTTCGCGGCGGCGATCAAGGCCAAGGTGCGCATGCCGGTGATCGCCGTGGGCATGATCACCGAACCGGAGCAGGCCGAATCGATCCTGCGCCATCGCCACGCCGATGCCGTGGCCCTGGCGCGCGGCATCCTCTACGACCCGCGCTGGCCGTGGCATGCCGCCGCCGCATTGCGCGACAGCGTGGAACCGGCGCCGCAGTACCTGCGCTGCGAGCCGCGCGATGCGCGCGGCGTGTTCAAGGCGCGCTGAGGCTCACACCCGCCAGGCCGGCGCCATGCCGGCCCGCAGGTGCTCGAACAGCGCGCGGATCTTGGCGGTGAAGTCGCGGCGATCGCTGACGCAGAAATAGACCTCCATCGGCTCCGGACGCCACGTGCTGTCGGCGCCGAACACGGCCTGCAGGCGTCCATCGCGCAGGTAGGGCTCGGCCACGAACGCAGCCAATCGCGTGATGCCGGCACCGGCCGCCGCCAGCGACGCCAGCGCATCGATGTCATCGCAGACCATGCTCGGCGGTAGCACGGCGTCCACACGCTGGCCGTCCTTCAGCAGGCCCCAGCGCAACGGCCGGCCATCGGTGGGGAAGCGGTGCAGCAGCCCGCGATGGCTGCCCAGATCCGATGGTTCCTGCGGGGTGCCATGGGCCTTCAGGTAGGCCGGCGAGGCGCAGAACACGAACGGCACGCGTGCCAGCTGCCGTGCGACCACGCCGTCTTCCAGCTGCGCGCCGATGCGGATGCTGGCATCCACCGCCTCTGGACCATGCTGCACGGCGCGGTCGGTCAGCCGCAGTTCCAGCTGCAGCTGCGGGTAGCGTTGCTGCAGTGACGGCAGCAACGGGGCCAGCACGTGGCGGCCGAACGCGCTGCTGCTGGCGATGCGCAGCGGCCCGGCCGGTTCGATATCACCGGAGGTGACCATCGCCTGCGCGCGCGCCAGGTCGGCCTCGATGTGGCGGACCTGCGCCAGGTACAGCGCGCCGGCCTCGCTGAGCGCCAGCTGGCGCGTACTCCGGTTCAGCAGCCGTACGCCCAGATGCGCTTCCAGCCGGTTGATGTTCTGGCCGACTGCGGTGGCGCTGATGCCAAGGATGCGGGCCGCGGCGGCAATGCTGCCGGTCTCTGCGGTGCGGGTGAAGCTGCGGATCAGTTGCAACAGGTTCATGACCGACCAGCTTGCCACGGTGATGGCCAAGTATCGCTTGGGACTGAACCAAGCGGTTCGGTTGCATCGGTGATCATCCGGCTGCTGGGCAGGAAGCTGCCCTACACTGTGGCGATGCGCCCCGATTCCATCCTCACCCTGTCCTGCCCCGACCGTACCGGCATCGTCTACCGCGTGTCCGGCCTGCTGTTCGACCACGGCTGCAACATCCTCGACGCCCAGCAGTTCGGCGATGAGGAAAGCGGCCGCTTCTTCCTGCGCGTGCATTTCGACCTTGACGCCGGCCTGCCGCTGGAGACCGTGCACGCCGCGATGGCCACGCTTGCCGAAGGCTTCGGCATGGACTGGCAGCTGCATGATGGCCGCCGCCGGGCACGCCTGCTGGTGCTGGTCAGCAAGCAGGGGCACTGCCTCAACGACCTGCTGTTCCGCGCCCACAGCGGCCAGCTGAAGGTCGACATTGCCGCGGTGGCCTCCAACCACGCCGACTTCGCGCCATTGGCCGCGTCCTACCAGGTACCGTTCCACCACCTGCCGGTGACCGCCGATACGCGTGCGGTGCAGGAGCAGCAGATCATCGACCTGGTCGAGCGCGAGCGCATCGACCTGGTGGTGCTGGCACGCTACATGCAGATCCTGTCACCCGCGCTGTGCCGCGCGCTGGCCGGGCGTGCGATCAACATCCACCACAGCTTCCTGCCCAGCTTCAAGGGCGCGCAGCCGTACCACCAGGCACACGCGCGCGGGGTCAAGATCATCGGCGCCACCGCGCACTACGTCACCGAGGATCTGGACGAAGGACCGATCATCGAACAGGACGTGGCCCGCGTTGACCATGCGATGGCACCGCGCGAACTGGTGCGGCTGGGCAGCGATACCGAATCGCTGGTGCTGGCACGCGCCGTGCGCCGCCATGTGGAGCACCGCATCCTGCTCAACGGGCATCGCACGGTGGTGTTCCGGTAACGTGCTGCCCCTTCCAGGTCCGCCGGGCATGGCCCGGCACTACCGTTGTGGGTCAGGCGGTCGCGATTCCCGCCTTGCCCAGCGCCTCGCGCACCATCGCGTCGTTGGCTTCGGTCACCGGCCGGGTCAGCTCCCACAGGAACTTCACCCGGAAGCCGGACTTCACCGCATCCTGCGCGCTCCACAGCACGCAGTAGTCGCGGGCCAGGCCGCACACGTGCACTTCGCGGATGCGGCGCTCGTGCAGCCAGCCGGCCAGGCCGGTGGCCGGGCGCTCGCCATCGGGGCCGTGGTTCTCGCGGAAGGCGCTGTACGAATCCACCTGTTGGCGCGTCCCCTTGCGCAGGATCAGGTCGGCCACGGTCCAGTCCACGCCCGGGTGCAGCGCGGCACCGGCGCTGCCCTGCACGCAGTGGTCCGGCCACAGCGTCTGCGGCTGCGCGTGCAGCAGGATGGTCTCGAAGGGGCGTTGGCCGGGGTGCTGGCTGGCGAACGAGGCATGGTCGGCCGGGTGCCAGTCCTGGGTCGCCACCACGGTGCGGTAGCGGCGCTGCGCCAACAGATCGGCGATCGGTGCCACCAGCGCATCGCCCTGGTCGCAGGCCAAGGCGCCACCGGGCATGAAGTCCGGCTGCAGGTCGATCACCAGCAGGGCGACATCGGCGGGCAGGGCGGTCATGGCAGGTCCGCTACAACAGAAGGGGCGACCAGCGTGGCCGCCCCATGCCTGCACGTCAATCGCCCTGTGGCGTCCCAGCGTCCTGCCCGTAGTACAGCAGGCCGATCCTGATCCGCTCGCGGCCATTCTCGCGGCGATGGCGGTTGGCATCGCGAAGCGAGTACACGCAGCCGCAGTATTCCTGCTGGTAGAACTGCTCGCGCTTGCTGATCTCGATCATGCGGCTGGCGCCGCCGCCCTTGCGCCAGTTGTAGTCCCAGTACTGCAGGCCTTCATAGCGCGACGCCGCACGGATCCCGCAGTCGTTGATCTGCGCCATGTTCTTCCAGCGCGAGATGCCCAGCGACGAACTGATGGTGTCGTAACCGTGCTCGTGCGCGTACAGCGCAGTGCGCTCGAAGCGCATGTCGAAGCACATCGTGCAGCGGATGCCGCGTTCAGGCTCGTTTTCCATGCCGCGTGCACGGCTGAACCAGTTGTCGGTGTCGTAGTCGCAGTCGATGAAGGGAATGCCGTGCTGCTCGGCGAAGCGGATGTTCTCCTGCTTGCGCAGCTCGTACTCCTTCACCGGGTGGATGTTGGGGTTGTAGAAGAAGATCGCGTAGTCGATCCCGGAGGCGGTGATCGCCTCCATCACTTCGCCGGAACAGGGCGCGCAGCACGAATGCAGCAGCAGGCGCTTGCCGTCGGCGGGCAGGGTCAGGGTGGGGCGTTGGAGCTCGGTCATCGTCAGGTACCGCATGGACCGTCGGCAACGGCGGTGGCCCATGCATCAGCGCGTGGGTGAACGGGTCTGGCCGGATACCGTGAACAGGACGCGCGCGGCCACACCGCCTGCACGCGCAGGACGACGACGGCCCCGGCAACCTCCCCGCGGAGATTCCAGGTCGAGTCAGGGGACGGTCGTGTCCCCCGGCCGGGGCCGGTATTCGGGCTGATGGACACGGGCCGCAGCCCACCTACTACCCGCCGCTTCCCAGGCGCGAGCCCAGTGCTGTTGGCAGGATTCGTTTCCATTCACCGCTGCGGGGCAGCTCCGGAATGGACGCGCGAGGCGCCTTCACCGGATTCCCGTTTAAATCCCTCCCCGCGCCGCAGCGATGGGAGGGATACCTTCGGCGTGTGCAAGGTGGACCTGTTGGTGGCGCCGGTCAAGAGCGCAGGGGTCAGAACCCGCTACGCTGCAACGGGATCCGACCCCAGCGGAAGGAAGGGGTCGGATCCCGCTGCCACGCAGCGGGCTCTGACCCCGGTCGGGATGCACCTTCAATGCCCCACGGCCGCCCGCGTGCGGATGTCGTCCAGCCGCTGGTCGTGCAGCAGGCGGCCGTTCTCCCACACGGTCACCATTGCGTCCTCGAAGCCGTCCGGCAGGGTGTCGTCGCCGTTGGCCGGCAGTGGCACCGTATGCAGGCTGCCATCGTCCAGGCGGCGCAGCAGGCGCATGCGGCCACGCTTGCTGGCCTTGCCGGCGTCGGTGACCGGATCCTTGTAGACGTCAATCCACCCGCCGTCCACCCGCGCCGCCGAGCACTTCAGTGCGAACTTCTGCGTATCGCGGTCCAGCCGCTGCAGCAGCGCACCACCCATGCCGAAGGCCACGTTGTCGGCGGCGTAGCCGTCGTCGGTGATGCGTTGCAGGATGGTGCGGATGGTATCCGGGTTGATGCCATCGCCCTGGATCACCCGCACGTGGTTGAGCACGCGGTAGCCCTTGCTGTTGAGGGTGTGGCCGAAGGCTTCATCCAGCCGGCGCAGGCTTTCGGCCACCACCTCCACCGGGTCGCCCGAGTCCGGGCGGATGACCAGGGTGGCGCCCGAGGCGATCACTTCATCGCGCAGGGTGGTACCCCAGTGCTCGCTGATGGCGCGGTAGATGTCATAGCTGTCCGATACCACCGCCACGATCGCACCGGGCGTGCCGAACTGGCGCAGCATGTTGCGGTAGGCGTCCACCTCGCGCTCGCGGCCCCAGCTGGTGATGGTGCTGTGCTCGGCGGCGGGAATCGAATAGCCGGCCATCGGCGCGTGATAGTGCGCGCGCGCCAGGCACAGCGCCGATACGGTATCGGTGCCGAGGAAGTTGACCAGGTGTGCGGCACCGCCCAGCGCGGCCGATTCCAGGCTCGATACACCGCGCGCGCCGAAGTCGTGCAGCTTGAACGGTAGCTGCCCCTGCGGGTCGTCGCTGGTCTGCTGCAGGAACGCGGCAATGGTCTGCCGTGCGTGCCAGCTGATGGTGGCCACGGTGACCGGATACCACACGCGCAGCAGCAGCGTTTCCAGGTACGACGGCACCCAGAACGCAGCCGGATCGGTCGACTCGATGGTCATCAGTGCCTGGTGGGTGGGCACCACGCTGCCCTCGGGCACGGCGCGGATGCGCACCGGCAGGTGGCCGCCAAGCCGGTCGACGATATCGCGCCAGCCGGCCTCGTTGAACGGTTCGCCATGCGCGGCGAATACCGCAGCAGCGTCGTCGATGTCGGCGTGGGTGACCGGTCGTGCCAGCGCGTCCTTGAGGATCGCCTGCAGGCCGAAGAACACCGTGCGATCGTGCAGGCCGCCACGTGATTCGACGTAGAAGAACGTGGCATCGGTACCCGGCGGGTACTGCAGCCAATGGCTGGCCTTGTAGCTGTCGGTGTTGAGGAGAAGATTATCGAGGTAGTGCATGACGGAAGCTCCTTCGCGTCGGGTGGCACCGGCGGTCTATCCGCCAGTGGGAAAGCCGGGCCGGTCAGCCGCGGCCGAGGAAGTACTCCAGGATGTGCAGGTGGTCTTCGAACAGCTGCGGGCCCATGTCCAGTGCTTCACTCACCGGTATCCAGCGTGCCTTGTCGGCATCGTCGCCACCGCGCACCGGCGGCAGCTCGCCGGCCGGAAACTCGAAGTGGAAACCGTGGGTGATGGTGCGGCCACGCTGGCTGCGGTCCGGGTGGTCGAACACCTGCTGGCCCTTCAGCGACCCCTTCAACACCGGCAACGGAATCTTCAGGCGGGTTTCCTCGCGCAGTTCGCGCAGGCAGCTGTCGAGCAGGCTCTGTTCCTGGCCGACGAAGCCGCCGGGCAATGCCCACAGCCCCTTGCCGGGTTCCGAGCGGCGACGCACCAGCAGCACGTGGCCCGAATGCACCACCACCGCATCGGTGGTGACGAAGGTGGGCGCGTAGGGCGCATCCTTCCAGGCGGCCTTGTACTGTTCGATGAAGCGGTACTCGGCCACCAGCTGGCCATACGCAGGCGCGCTTTTGCGGAACGCTTCGAGCATGTCGTACACCGGCGCCGGCACATTGCCACGCAGCATCAGCAGCGCGCCGTGGAAGTCGACGTCGCCGGCCTCGAACAGGTAGCGCCGCAGCTCGGTGGCCGACAGGGTGGCGGTGTGCTGCACGTCCACCAGCGGCCACTGCGGGAACTCGCGCAGGTAGTAGCTGGACGCATCCTTGTCCATGCCGATCAGGCCCACCCTGGCATCGGCGGCGGCACCGTCGTTGCGCAGGGCGTCAGCCACCTGGCGCTGCACGTTGGCGATCCATTGTGCTTCGTTGTACAGGTGGTCACGCAGCGGGCGGATCAGCAGACGGTCGGTGTGGCCGTCGAGGGCCGCCTGGATCATCACGGCGCGTTCGGCCACGGTCCAGGGATTGCGCAGGCTGCGGGGGGTATCGGCAGAGCCGACCAGGAAGATCAGCTTGCGGGCCCGGCTCAGGGCCAGGCGGGCAACGGCGGCGTGGCCGTTGTGGAAGGGCTCGAATCGCCCGATGAAGACGAGATAGTCGAATTCCATGAGAATCCCTCATGTCGTTGTGGCAGCCGCGGGTCTGTCCCTTGGCTTGCTGCAGATGCTACGCCGATGGCGGGGCGGGTCAAGCCTGCAGCCGTGCTTTCTGCTGAACGGCGCATTGCGTGCGCGGACTGCGCCGTTGTTCTCAGGCCCTGAGAAGCCCCTGCGCCATACTGCAACCCACGCGGCGGACGGCATGCTCGGGGGCAAGACAGTGGCGGACAAGTACTGCGATCTGGTCATGAAAGGCGGCATCACCAGCGGCATCGTGTACCCCAATGCGGTACTGGCGCTGGCCCGCGAGTATCGCTTCAAGAGCATCGGCGGCACTTCAGCCGGCGCCATTGCGGCAGCGGTGGCGGCTGCAGCGGCCTGCGGCGATCGCCGCCAGCAGGCCGGCGAGCAACTGGCTGGCGACGCCGGCTATGGCGGGCTGTCGGCGGTGTCGGCACAGCTGTCGCGGCGCGGCTTCATCTACAGCCTGTTCCAGCCGGCGCGCGGCGCGCGCGCGGCCTATCGGCTGCTGGTGGTGCTGACCGGCAATGCCCGCCTGCCGCACAAACTGCTGTGCCTGGCCGTTGCGGTATTCGAGATCGCGCCGCTGGAAGTGCTGGTGTCGCTGGCGCTGCTGCTCGGCCTGGGCTGGTGGGGCGGTGGCTGGGGCGGCGTGGCCGCCACGCTGCTGCCATCACTGCTGTGCGCCTACGGTGCGGGTGTGGCCGGTGCCGCGCTGCGGGTCGCGCGGGTGGCGCGTCGCAACCTGCTGGGCCTGTGCAGCGGCCTCAGCCGCGATCCACGCAGGCCGGCGCTGACCGAGTGGTTGCATGAATGCCTGCAGCAGCTGTCGGGCAAGCCGCTGGATGCACCGTTGACCTTCGCCGACCTGCACGATGCGCCGCGCTACGCCGGTGAGCCGGACAGCCCGCATGCGATCAGCCTGCAGATGATCACCACCTGCATCTCACACAATGAGCCGCGCACGCTGCCGCTGGGCGGTGCGCAGTTCTGGTTCCTGCGCGAGGAGTTCGAGCAGCTGTTCCCCGCCAGCGTGGTGCAGTGGCTGGTGAGCCAGGCCGGCCCGCCGCTGGAGGTGGAAGGGCGGCAGTACTACCACCTGCCACAGGGCCCGAAGCTGCCGGTGCTGGTGGCCACGCGCATGAGCCTGAGCTTCCCGCTGCTGATCAGCGCGGTGCCGCTGCATGAACCCTCACGCCGCGAACGACGCTGCGAACCGACCGCCCCTGCGGCCGACCAGGAGCACAACGTTGCCGACAGCATGGAAGGGCTGACCAGTGCCGGGCAGACCTGCGGCCCGGTGATCACCGCCTTCCGCATCTGCTGGTTCTCCGATGGCGGCATCAGCAGCAACTTCCCGATCCATCTGTTCGACGCCGCCCTGCCGCGCTGGCCGACCTTCGCCATCAACCTGGTCTATCCACAGCACGCCGAAGCGGTGAGCCAGGGCAGCGGTGGCCGCCAGGCGCTGGAACATGCGGTGTTCCTGCCCACCGAAAACCGCCACGGCTGGCAACGGCATTACCAGTCCATCGCCACGCCACTGGCCGCAGCCGAGCTGGGTCGTTTCCTGTTCGCGGTGGTGGCGACCATGCAGAACTGGCGCGACCTGCTGCAGGCGCGCGCACCGGGCTACCGCGACCGCATCGTGCACGTCAGCCTGCAGGGCGACGAAGGCGGCATGAACCTGGACATGCCGCAGGAGGTACTCTCCCGCATCGCCGACAAGGGCAGCCTGGCCGGTGCGCGCTTCTGTTCGTTCTCGTTCGAGAACCACTACTGGATCCGCTGGCGCAACCTGGCCTCGGCCTACCAGCGCTACACGCTGGAAGTGGCGCGCACCGATGATCCGGCGCAGCAGGTGCTGGCCTACCGCGCGGCGTACGCGATGGTCGCCAGCGGTCAGCCGACGCCACCGTCGTACAAGCTGGGCTCGGAAGACAAACGGCTGGCCTCGCAGCAGTTGTGGGGCTTGATGGTCGAGCAGGGCCGCACCTGGGAGGACCTCGGCCCGGACCTTACCGACGGCGCACCGCGTCCGCTGCCGCAGATGAAGGTCACGCCGATCTACTGACCCGATCCTGCGGTCGAATCGGGGTCAGATCCGTTTCCGCAGGAAAACGGATCTGACCCCGCAGTGGTTGCTGCTCTTGCCGGCCAGCGGCCGGCGCTACCACGGGTGCAGGGCGCGGCCCTGCCAAACCCGCCCTATCGCCCCGGCAACTGCGCGAACGCGCGCTGCATGCAGTCCTCGCGCGGGCACACCCGGCACCCCGGGCCGATCGATACCGAATTGCCCGGGCTCTGCACATCCAGCCCCAGTGAATACACCAGGCGTTCGGCATGCTGCAGGTCGCAGCCCAGCGCCACCGCGAAGGTCTTGCGCGGTTGGCCATGGCCGACCGGGCCACTGCTGACCTGCCGCGCCAGCCAGAAATGGCGGCGGCCATCGGGCATGCGCGCGGTCTGGGTGAGGATGCGCCCGGGTTGGTTGAACGCCTCGTAGACGATCCACAGCGGGCACGATCCACCCACCTGCGAGAAGTGGAAATCGGTGGCCGAATGGCGCTTTGAGACGTTGCCCGCCCGATCCACGCGGATGAAGAAGAACGGCAGGCCGGGCGCGCTGCGCCGTGCCAGCGTGCTCAGCCGGTGGCAGACCGCTTCGAAGCCGACGCCGAACTGGTGCGCCAGCAGTTCGATGTCGTAGCTGCTGGTTTCGGCTGCACGCAGGAAGCGCATGTACGGCATCACCAGCGCACCGGCGAAATAGTTGGAGAGACCGATCCGCGCCTGCGCGATGCGTGCCTCATCGGTGAACCCGGCGCGCGCCACCACCGCATCGATCTGCGGCAGGTAGCCGTGCAGGGCCAGCTCGGCCGCCATCTGGAACGCCTGCTGTCCGGGCTCCAGGTAATCGGGCAGCCACAGCCGCCGCGCACCGGCATCGTAGTGCCGCTTTTCGCGCCCGGCCTGCAGTGCGGCCACTTCCACCAGCACGCCATGGCGGTCGGCCAGCAGCTGGCGCAGCCGCGGTGCCACATGCCCGGGCGACAGCCCCCATTCGGCGAACAGCTGCTCGGCCAGCTCGTCCAGCTCGGGAATGTGGTTGTGCATGCGGTTGAAGAACTCGCGCACCTGGTCACCGGCGGGCAGGGTGCTGCCGGCGCCGGGCTCGCCCAGCTGGAACTCCAGTGCGGCCGCGTGCTCGCGCAGCGCCAGGTGACGACGGTGCAGGTCCAACAGCGCGCGGCTGACCTGCGGCAGGTTGCCGGCCAGGGCGCGCAGTTCGGTCGCGCTGACCTCGGCCAGGCCCAGGTCGCGCAGGGTTTCGCCCAGCGCCTCCTGCAGGGCGGCGGGCTCATCGTCATCGAACAGCGAGGAAACGTCGCCCAGCACCTCTCCCAGCTTCTTCTGCACCGCCGGTGTCAGTGGGCGCTTGTTGCGCTCGATCTGGTTCAGGTAGCTGGCCGACAGCCCCAGCGCACGCGCCAGATCGGCCTGGCTGTAGCCGCGCTGCTCGCGCAGCCGCAGCAGGCGCAGGCCGAGTTGTCGCTGGGGAGCTGAATAATTCACAGAATTAACAGGAATCGTGGGGGGTGTTGGCCAGATTAAGCGGATTCAGCCCGGAAATCGAGCCGGGTGCTGTGAATAATGCCAAGCATCTTTCGCACCCTGTGGGATTGTCGTCATGACTGTTGCAGCGCCCCGTATCCGCATGCTGATCGATGGCCAGTTCGTTGAATCGGCCACTTCCCACTGGCAGGACGTGATCAATCCGGCCACCCAGGACGTGCTGGCCCAGGTGCCGTTCGCCACCACCGGCGAAGTGGACGCCGCCGTCGCCGCCGCCAAGGAAGCCTTCAAGACCTGGCGCAAGACCCCGATCGGCACCCGCGCGCGCATCTTCCTGAAGTACCAGCAGCTGATCCGCGAAAACATGAGTGAGCTGGCCCACATCCTCACCGCCGAACAGGGCAAGACCCTGCCGGACGCCGAAGGTGATGTGTTCCGCGGCCTGGAAGTGGTCGAGCACGCCGCCGCCATCGGCAACCTGCAGCTGGGCGAGCTGGCCAACAACGTGGCCAATGGCGTGGACACCTACACGATCATGCAGCCGCTGGGCGTGTGCGCTGGCATCACCCCGTTCAACTTCCCGGCGATGATTCCGCTGTGGATGTTCCCGATGGCGATTGCAACGGGCAACACCTTCATCCTCAAGCCGTCCGAGCAGGACCCGATGGTCACCATGCGCCTGGTCGAGCTTGCCCTGGAAGCCGGCATTCCCAAGGGCGTGCTGAACGTCGTCCACGGCGGCGAGGAAGTGGTCAACGCGATCTGCGACCACCCGGACATCAAGGCCGTGTCGTTCGTCGGGTCCACCCGCGTCGGCACACACGTCTACAACCGCGCCTCGCTGGCCGGCAAGCGCGTGCAGTGCATGATGGGCGCCAAGAACCACGCCGTGGTGCTGCCGGACGCCAACAAGGAACAGACCCTCAACGCAATGGTCGGTGCCGCCTTCGGTGCCGCTGGCCAGCGCTGCATGGCGGCTTCCACGCTGGTGCTGGTCGGTGAAGCGCGCAACTGGGTGCAGGACCTGGTGGCCAAGGCCCAGACCCTGAAGGTCAGCGCCGGCACCGTGTCCGGTACCGACGTCGGCCCGGTCATCTCCTGCAGCGCCCGCGAGCGCGTGGAAGGCCTGATCGCCTCGGGCGTGGAGCAGGGCGCCAAGCTGGTGCTCGATGGCCGCAAGCCGCAGGTCGATGGCTTCGAGAAGGGCAACTTCGTTGGCCCGACCATCTTTGCCGGTGTCACCACCGACATGCGCATCTACCAGGAAGAAATCTTCGGGCCGGTGCTGGTCATCCTCGAAGCGGAAACGCTGGAAGAGGCCATCGCGATGGTCAACAGCAACCCGAACGGCAACGGCACCGCACTGTTCACCCAGTCCGGCGCTGCCGCGCGCAAGTTCCAGGAAGACATCGACGTCGGCCAGGTCGGCATCAACGTGCCGATCCCGGTGCCGGTGCCGCTGTTCTCGTTCACCGGTTCGCGCGCCTCCAAGCTGGGTGACCTGGGCCCGTATGGCAAGCAGGTGGTGCTGTTCTACACCCAGACCAAGACGGTCACCGCGCGCTGGTTCGATGACGAGACGCTGAGCCACGGCGTCAACACCACGATCAGCCTGAAGTAACGGCAGGAGCAGCCATGAGCCACTCGATGACGACGGAACTGGAAGAAGCGCAGCAGGCGTACCGCGAGGCGGCGCGCGACTTCGCACAGGCCGAACTGGCGCCGCACGCCGCGCGATGGGATGCGGAGGGCATCTTTCCGCGCGAGGCGATCGCCAAGGCCGGTGAACTGGGCTTCTGCGGTCTGTACATGGACCCGGAAGTGGGCGGCAGCGGCCTGAGCCGACTGGACGCCGCCGTCGTCATCGAGGAGCTCGCCAACGTCGATCCGTCGACCGCTGCGTACATCAGCATCCACAACATGGCCTCGTGGATGGTGTCCAGGTGGGGCCAGCCGGCCCTGCGCGATGCGTGGGGCACCGACCTGTCCTCGGGCAGCAAGCTGGCCTCGTACTGCCTGACCGAACCGGGTGCGGGTTCCGATGCGGCGTCGCTGAAGACCACCGCCGTGCGCGATGGCGACTTCTACGTGCTGAACGGCTCCAAGGCCTTCATTTCCGGCGCCGGTGCCACCGAGCTGCTGGTGGTGATGGCGCGTACCGGCGGTGCCGGTGCCGGCGGTGTCAGCGCCATTGCGGTGCCGGCGGACCTGCCGGGCATCAGCTTCGGCCGCAAGGAAGAGAAGATGGGCTGGAACAGCCAGCCCACCCGTGGCATCACCTTCGAGAACGTCCGCGTGCCGGTCAGCCACCTTCTGGGAGAGGAAGGCGGCGGCTTCAAGCTGGCCATGAAGGGGCTGGACGGCGGCCGCATCAACATCGCCGCCTGCTCGCTGGGTGCCGCACAGGGTGCACTGGATGCTGCGCGCCGCTACATGGGCGAGCGCCGCCAGTTCGGCAAGGCGCTGGCCGAGTTCCAGGCGCTGCAGTTCAAGCTGGCCGACATGGTCACCCAGCTGGTGGCTGCACGGCAGATGGTGCACACCGCGGCACGCAAGCTCGATGCCGGTGCCAGCGATGCCAACGTGTGGTGCGCGATGGCCAAGCGCTTCGCCACCGATGCCGGTTTCAACGTCTGCAATGAAGCGCTGCAGATCCACGGGGGCTACGGCTACATCCGCGAATACCCGATCGAGCGCCTGCTGCGTGACTGCCGCGTGCACCAGATCCTGGAAGGCACCAACGAGATCATGCGGGTGATCGTTGCCCGTCACCTGCTCAACACCGAAGAGGAACTGCGATGAAGGATTGGCGTACCCAGGAGCACGTGGGCCTGAAGGTGGAGGTGGATGGCCACACCGCCGTGGTCACCATGAACAACCCGCCTGCGCATACCTGGACCGTGCACAGCCTGTCGGCGCTGCGCGACCTGGTCGGCGCGCTCAACGCAGACCGCGACATCTACGCGCTGGTGATCACCGGTGATGGCGAGAAATTCTTCTCCGCCGGTGCCGACCTCAACCAGTTCGCCTCCGGCGACAAGGCCGCTGCACGTGAGGCCGCGCGCCGCTTCGGTGAGGCCTTCGAAGCGCTGTCCGGTTTCCGCGGCGTGTCGATCGCCGCGATCAACGGCTACGCCATGGGCGGTGGCCTGGAGTGCGCGCTTGCCTGCGACCTGCGCATCATTGAAGACCATGCCCAGGTCGCGCTGCCGGAGGCCACCGTCGGCCTGCTGCCGTGTGCCGGCGGTACCCAGAACCTGCCGCGCCTGGTTGGCGAGGGCTGGGCCAAGCGCATGATCCTGCTGGGTGAGCGCATCAATGCCGAGACCGCGCTGCGCATTGGCCTGGCCGAAGAAAAGGTCGGCAAGGGCGAAGCCAAGGCGCTGGCGCTGGAATGGGCGAAGAAGGCCGGCAAGCAGAGCCCGACCAGCATCGCCGCCTGCAAGACCCTGGTGCAGTCCACCCGCACCGGCACCCACGCCTCGGCGCTGGTGGCCGAGCGCGAAGCCTTCGTCGACCTGTTCGACACCGCCGACCAGGTCGAGGGCGTGACTGCCTTCCTGGAAAAGCGCGCCGCGCAGTGGAAGAACGCATGAGCACGGATACCGCTGCCGACGACGCACCGGTGCTGTTCGAAGAGCGCGTGGCTGGCAACGGCACGCGCATCGGCATCGCCACGCTCAATGCGCCGCGTACGCTCAACGGTTTCTCGCTGCCGATGGCGCACCTGCTGCTGAAGCAGCTCAACGCCTGGGCCGACGACGATGGCATCGCCATGGTGGTGCTGCAGGGCGCCGGCGAAAAGGCGTTCTGTGCTGGTGGCGACCTGCACAGCCTGTACAAGGCCATGGTCGCCTTCCGTGAGGCCGGCCACAGCGACATCCGCCAGAACGGCTATGCCGCCGAGTTCTTCGACGTCGAATACCGCGTCGATTACCTCATCCATACCTACACCAAGCCGATCCTGTGCTGGGGCCACGGCATCGTGATGGGCGGCGGCATCGGCCTGATGTCCGGCGCCAGCCACCGTGTGGTCAGCGAACGCTCCAAGCTGGCCTTCCCGGAAATCACCGTCGGCCTGTTCCCTGATGTCGGTGGCAGTTGGCTGCTGCCGCGCGTGCCGGGCGAGGGTGGCCTGTTCCTGGCCCTGACCGGCGCACTGCTCAACCCGGGCGATGCCATCTACGCCGGCCTGGCCGACGTGCACGTGGCCGAAGAACGCCGCAGCGCAGTGTTCGATGCGCTGCTGCAGGTGGCCTGGTCCAATGACACCGCACACAACCACGAACGCCTGACCCATCTGCTGCAGTCGCATGCCAGCGATGCCGCCACCGGTCCACTGCTGGCCCACGCGGCGCAGGTCGATGCGTTGTGCGAAGGCGATGACCTTGAAGCCATCGTGGCGCGCATTGCCGGCCTGCAGACCGACGACGCCTGGTTGCAGGCGGCTCAGAAGACCCTTGCTGCCGGTGCACCGGGTTCGGCACGGTTGGCGTACGAACTGCAGCGCCGCAGTGCCGGCCAGGACCTGGCCGCGATCTACCGCCTGGAGTACATCGTCGCCCTGCATTGCGCCGCCCATGGTGATTTCGCCGAAGGCATCCGCGCGCTGCTGGTCGACAAGGACCGCAATCCGCAGTGGAACCCGGCCACCCTGGCCGAGGCCACCGGCGCGTGGGCAGACACCTTCTTCGCTTCCCCCTGGGCCGACGCCGCGCATCCGCTGGCCGACCTGGGCACTCCCCTTGTTGAAAGGAGCCTTGCATGAGCCGCATTGCATTCATCGGGTTGGGCAACATGGGTGGCCCGATGGCCGCCAATCTGGTCAAGAACGGCCACAGCGTGCGCGTGTTCGATCTGGTTCCGGCCGCGGTGCAGGCCGCTGTCGACGCCGGCGCCAGCGCTGCATCGTCGGCGCGCGACACCCTGGCCGATGCCGAAGTGGTGATCTCGATGCTGCCGGCCAGCCGTCATGTCGAAGGCGTGTACCTGGGCGACGACGGCATTCTTGCCGCGATCCCGGCCGGTGCACTGGTCATCGACTGCAGCACGATCGCCCCGGCCAGTGCCCGCAAGGTCTCGGAAGCGGCCGCCGCGCGTGGCCTGCAGATGATCGACGCGCCGGTGTCCGGCGGTACCGCCGGCGCCCAGGCCGGCACCCTGACCTTCATCGTCGGCGGCGAGGAAGACGCGCTGGAACGCGCACGCCCGGTGCTGCAGGCGATGGGCAAGAACATCTTCCACGTCGGCGCCAGCGGCGCTGGCCAGGTCGCCAAGCTGTGCAACAACATGGCGCTGGGCGTGATCATGGCGGTGACCGGTGAAGCCATCGCACTGGGCGTGGCGCACGGGCTGGACCCCAAGGTGCTGTCGCAGATGATGGCGGTCAGCACCGGCCGCAGCTGGGCCACCGAAGTGTGCAACCCGTGGCCGGGCGTGCTGGAGAATGCGCCGGCCTCGCGTGGCTACAGCGGTGGCTTCGGCAGCGATCTGATGCTGAAGGACATGGGCCTGGCGGTGGAAGCGGCGATGAGTGTCGGCGCTTCGATTCCGCTGGGCGAAGTGGCCCGCAATCTCTACTCGATGAACCACCAGGCCGGCCGCGGCAAGCTGGATTTCTCCAGCGTCGTGCAGCTCATCACCAGCGAGAAGTGACCTGGTAGTGCCGGCCGCTGGCCGGCAACCTCATGCCCCCGTGCGGGACAACGGAGGTGGGATGGGCGGATGTTCGGTTTCGACCGGCATCCGCCCATTTTTTTGGGGGTCGGATCCCTTTCGCAACGCGAACGGGCTCTGACCCCATATAGCCGTGCGGGCCTGGGATGGGGTCAGAGCCCTTTGCCGGTGGCAAAGGGATCCGACCCCGGCGCCGCATTAGGCAACGATCAGCGTTACATCAATGTTGCCGCGGGTGGCGTTGGAGTACGGGCACACGATGTGCGCCTTCTGCACCAGTTCTTCCACCTGCTCGCGCGGCACGCCCGGCACGTTGATGGTCAGCTCGGCCTCGATGCCGAAGCCGGTCGGGATCTGGCCGATGCCGACCTTGCCGGTGACGGTGGTGTCGGCCGGCAGCGCGACCTTGGCCTGGCCGGCCACGAACTTCAGCGCGCCCAGGAAGCAGGCCGAGTAGCCAGCGGCGAACAGCTGTTCCGGGTTGGTGCCCGGGCCGCCGGCGCCACCCAGCTCGCGCGGGGTCGACAGCTGGATGTCCAGCACGTTGTCGGACGAGACGGAACGGCCTTCACGGCCGCCGGTGGAGGTGGCCTGGGCGGTATACAGAACCTTTTCGATGGACATCGGGATGCTCCTGGTCAGTGGGTGGGAGTTGCGTTGGAGCCTACTTTGCCCGGTTTCTGCGTACGCTGGGTTGCAGTCCGTACGAAAAACTTGATTGATCGTCCTGCTGGCCTAGATTGTCCACTCGCGGTCGGTGGTGAACATGATGGTCAGCCAGCGGTCCGGCGAGGCCTCGCCCAGCGCATCGCCGATCTCGTCGCGCAGCTGGTCCCATTCCAGCAGGGGCCGCGGCGGGTCGTCCTCGCGTACCACGAAGAACAACTCGATCTGCTCGCCACGCCCCACCTGGGCGACGTAGCTGCGATGCTCGACGAAGCCATGCTTGGCCACGATCGCGCGTGCCACCGCGTCCACGTGCGCCTGCAGTTCCGGCGGGGTGACCAGCAGGATGCCGGCCAGCGCCCGGCGCACCGTCCCGAGCGGGGCGATCATCACCAGCACGCAGACGAAGGCAAGGATGGCCGGGTCGATGTACGGCCCGACCCAGGCCAGCGAGGTGCCGCGCACCAGTACGCCGCCAAGGAATGCCAGCAGGTAGCAGGCCGACATGCTGGCGGCGATCACCCAGTTCTTCGCGTCCAGCGCGATGAACTCCGAACCGATGCGGCGGTTGGCGCGCAGCACGAACCAGGCCAGCGCACCTTCGCCGATGATCGACAACCCGGCGAAGGCGATGGCTGGGCCGAGTGCGATGTGGCGGCCGCCGGACATCAGCGCATCCACCGCATTGACCAGCGCATACAGTGCCGCGCCGATCATCAGCGTGCCGCTCACCCCCAGCACGATGGGCTCCAGGTGCCAGAAGCCCATGGTGAAGCGCTGGTTGAGCCGCGACTGCAGCGCGTCGGTGCTGGTGGACAGTGCGATCAGACGCGCGACCAGCAGTGACAGCCACGTCATCACCACATCGATCAGGCCGTAGATGCCATCGAAGATGATCAGCGAGGAATTGGCCAGAAGACCAAATACCACCGCAGCGGCAGCCAGCAGCAATGAGCCTGCGATGGACAGGCGCAGCACGCCTTGTTCGGTACGCGCATCGAAGAAGCGTTCGGTGTTGGCAGGCATGCGGGAATCCAGCGGGAAATGGGCTGCGGAAGCAGCGCGTTGCCATTCTATCCAGCCTGCGGCACGTCGCCATGACCACGCCCGCACAGCGCCAGGAAAAGTCACCAGACTGGTAACCGTTTGCGGATTGACGGGTGCACACCCGAAGCGTATCGTTTGTACCACGATGACATAGAAGCCTCCGGTGACCCCGGGGGCTTCTTTCGTTTGCGCCGTCGCGCGCTGCGAGGTCACCGCCACCGGCCCTGACGTCCCCGTCGCAGCCGTTCTGTTTTTCCGCCCCGATCCTGCCTTTCCCGCGCCGTCCTGGTGATCGTGTGGGGCGCCGCCGTGCGCGCAGGATCGGGGCACTCCACATCCATCAACGAAGGAGGATTCGATGCCCCTGCTGACCCTTGAGCAGTGCCGCGCGCACTGCCGTATCGACGGCGATTTTGACGACGCCATCCTGGGTGACCTGCTGGCCGCAGCCAGCGACGCAGCCGCGGCCTACCTGGGCCGCGAGCTGTACGCCGACCAGGCCGCGCTGGACCAGGCGCTGGACCAGCTGCCGCAGGACATGGCGGCGGCGGTGACCGGGCATGAAGCCGCGGTTGCCGCCGCCAATGCCGAGACCAACGCGGCCAAGGCCAAGGCCATGCGTGATGTGGCCGATCGCCGCCTGGCCGTGGCGACCGCGCGCAGTGCGCGCCTGCTGCAGGGCATGCCGGTCAACGACAGCATCCGTGCAGCGGTGCGCCTGTTGCTGGGCCACCTGTACGCCCATCGCGAAGCCGTGGTCGTCTCCGCGCAGACGTTCGATGCACCGGCAGGCGCCGCTGCCATCGCAATGGAGCTGCCGTTCGGCGTGGCCGCGCTGCTTGATCCGTACCGATCGGCAGCAACGCCATGAACGCCGGCCACTTCAATCGCCGCATCCGCATCGAGCGCCAGGACGGCCAGCTCGATGCGTGGGGGCAGCCGCTGGACGCCTGGCAGCCGGTGGCAGAACTGTGGGCCGCCATCATCGCCGACCGCGCAGACAGCGTGCAGCGGCTGACGCTGGAAAGCCGCCTGCCGGCAACGATCCGGCGGCAGCGCTTCCATGTCCGATTGGCAGCCGCACGACAGGCAGGCATCCAGGCCGGCATGCGCATCGTGCATGACGGTCGTGTTTTCAACATCACCGGCGTTGCGCCCGACTTCAGCCGGCGCCAGACCACGGTGCTGTTCACCGAACAGTCTTCAGGCATCGCCTGAGCGACGCCAACCAGGACACCGCGATGAGTTACGAAGCACAGCTGCACGCGCTGCTGGCCCCGCTGCTGCAGGGCCGGCTGTATCCCAACCTTCCGCCGGAACCGGTCATCTATCCGTGTGCCGTCTACCAGCAGATGGGTGGACAGTCCGTGTGGTTCAACGAAGGTTCCATTCCCGAACAGAAGCACGCTCGCGTGCAGCTGACCGTCTGGGCAGACAGCCGCGCCCAGGCCAACACCCTGATCCGCAACATCGAGGATCAGGTATGCGCAGGATTGCCGACCGCCGAATCGTTCGGCGCTGCAATCGCCGTGCATGAGCCGATGCTGCACAAGTACGGCGCGCGGCTCGATTTCGGCCTGTGGTACGTCGACCCGTAAACCGCATCACCCGTGCAACACCCCAGCCCGGCATTCGCCGGGCTTTTTTTTATCCAACGAGGAAATACACCATGGCACTCAAGCTTCCCAAGGGCACCCAGTTCGGCTTCGCACCGGTCGTCTCCACCGCGATCGCCACCAGCGCGATCTCCAAGGCTGCGCCGGCGCTGGCCAGCGTTGCCGCCAACAGCGTCGACACCGGCGATGTGGTGGTCATTGAACTGCCGGGCTGGCCGGCCCTGAACAACCGCGCCACCCGCGCCGGTGCTGAAGCCACCGGCAGCGTTGAACTGCTGGGCATCGACACCACCGATACCGTGCTGTTCCCCGGCACCAGCGGTGCCGGTGTACTGCGCAAGGCGGGCGCCTTCGTCGACCTGGACCAGCAGGGCGACCCGACCACCGCCGGTGGCGAGCAGCAGTACTGGAGCGGCACGCTGCTCGAAGACCCGACCGGTCGCCAGGTTCAGATGCCGACCTTCAAGAACGCCAAGACCATCACCCTGCCGCTGTTCTACGATCCGAAGAAGCCGTGGTATTCGGCACTGAAGAACGCTGACGCCAAGGGCGAGCCGGTGATCCTGCGGGCCAAGCTGGTCGGTGGCGACGTGCTGTACTGGTACGGCTACCTGAGCTACAACGGCGACCCGACCATGGCCGCCAACACCCCGATGGGCACCACCGCGACCTTCACCGCGCTGGCAGACTCCATCCTGGTCGAGGGCGCCTGATGTTCCAGGTCAAGGCGCCGGAGAGCTTCAAGAGCACCCTGACCATCGTCGGTCACGGCCGCGAGCAGAAGCTCAACCTGACCTACCGGCACCTGTCGGTAGCCGACTACGCCAGCCTGCTGGAGCGTCTGGGCGATGACACGTTGAGCGTGGCCCAGGCCATCCTGGACATCGTGGTGGACTGGGATGCCGATGTGGCGCTGGACACCGCCGGCGTCGAGCTGGCGCTGCAGCAGCAGGCCGGCCTGGATGGCGCCATCATCGGTGGCTACACCCAGGCCCTGCAGGTCGCACGCAAGGGAAACTGATCGAGGCGGTGGGGGCCCTGTACTGGCGGGCCCCCACCGAGTCCGAGCTGATGAAGCTTGGATTGAAGGCAAAGCACTTTCCACCACCGCAGGTCGAGCTGTGGCCGGAGTGCGTGCTTCCCATCGAACTTTTTTCGCGGGTTGCCACCCAGTGGCGCGTCGGCGCAGGTGGCCCGATCGGGCTGGATTACAACGTGGTCTACCGGGAGCTGGAGCGCGAAGCGCTCGACGGCGACCAGCATGACGAGGTGATGGCGGCCATCCGCATCATCGAACGCGCTGCCTTGGAGCAGATGCAACAGGAATGAGCCGGCCATCGCGGCAATGCCGATGGCCGATCCCGGCTCCGCCGAAGCGGAGCCGACTCTCCCGAGGAACACTCAATGAGCACTACATCGCCTGGCAGCACACGGACCACCGTGGAGGCCAGCAACGCATTGGAAACGGCCATGCAGGCAGCAAGGCGCGGCATGACCGAGATGACCGGCACCACACAGGAGTTCCAGCGGCAGCTGGAGAAGATCAACACGGTGCAGCAGGCCTTCAATGCCGTGCTGACCACCAGCGCATCATTGGTCACCGCACTGTCCACGCAGCTGACCGCCCTGAACACGCAGCTGCAGGCGGCGGCGAAGGCAGGAACAACCGCAGCGGGCGCGGACACCGGCAAGGCTGCAAGGAAGGAAGAGAAGGCCCAACAGGACGACAAGGGCCTGGCAGGCATCCGCAAGGGCCTGGGTGGCGCGCTCGGCGACTATATCGGCAAGACCGAAAACACCGCCACGGCTGCCAAGAAAGCCTTCGACAAAGCATTCACCGGCGCCGACGAAGCGTTGAGGAGCTTCGTGACCACCGGCAAGTCCAAGTACAAGGAACTGGCCCAGTCCATCCTGTCCGACCTCAAGATGATCGCCGCACAGCAGGCACTGGTCTGGGGGGCGAGGAAGATCGCCGGCTTGATGGGGGTCGACCTGACGCCCAAGGATGCAGCGACGGACGCGGCGGCGGTGGCTGCAGGCGTGGCGACTGCCAAGGACGCCAAGGTCGGTGATGCCAAGGCGGGCGAAACCAAGGACGCCAAGGACACCAAGGGCACCACAGGACTTTCGGGGTTCCGCAAGGGCTTCGGCAGCGCGCTCGGCGAGTACATGGAAAAGACCGAGAACTCCGCCAAGTTCACCCAGGATGCCTTTTCCAAGGCGTTCACCGGCGCAGAGGCGGCACTGCAGAGCTTCGTGAAGACGGGCAAGTCCAACTACAAGGATCTGGCCAAGTCGATCATCGCCGATCTCAAGATGATCGCCATCCAACAGGCAATCGTCTGGGGCGTCAAAAAGATCGCGGGCCTGTTCGGATATGGCACGGGGGTGGAGGCCAACGCCAACGGTGGCGTCTACCAGTCGCCGAGCCTGTCGGCCTATTCCGGCGGTGTCTACAACACTCCGCAGCTGTTCGCCTTCGCCAAGGGCGCCGGCGTGTTCGGCGAAGCGGGACCGGAAGCGATCATGCCGCTGCGGCGCGGGCCGGACGGCCGCCTGGGTGTGGCCGCGCACGGTGGCGGCGGTGGCGGCGGAGTGGGAGTCAGCATCCGCATCGACAACAACGGTGGCAAGGAAGTCACCACCAACGAAAGCATGCTGCAGCAGTTCGGCAACGAGATCGGCCAGTTCGTGGAACGCAAGTACCGCGAGCTGCAGAGTCGTGACCTGAAGGCAGGTGGTGTGCTCAGCAGGAGTGCCATGCAATGACCGACACCTTCACCTGGCCGGCAACCAGCCAGAGTACTGGAACCACCACCGCCGCCGTGAAGCGCGCGAAGTTCGGAGATGGCTATGCGCAGGCCGCTGCCGATGGCCTGAACGCCACTTCACGCAGTTACCAGCTGCAGTTCGTCGGCAACCGCAAAACGATCAACGAGATCGTGACCTTCCTGGATGGTCATGCCGGCCGCAGCTTCCTGTGGAAAGGGCCACTGGGGCAGGGGCTGTACATGTGCGATTCCTACACCGACAGCCATCTCGGCGGCCAGGTATCGACCATCACCGCCACCTTCGAGCAGACCTTCCACGCGTAGGCATGAGCATGGATCTTCAACGGATCGACCTGGATACCATCCAGCCCAACGGAAAGCGTGGGGAGACCCAGCGGCCGGCCTTCACCAAGATCAACCAGAACTTTCAGGATGTTGCGTTGGCGCTGGAGGGAATCCCTGGTGCCATCGCAGACTCAGTCTCGGGAAAGAACCGTTTGATCAATGGGAATTTCGAGCTCTGGCAGCGTGGGGACAACTTCACCGCCGCCGCTGCCTACTGTGCAGACAGATTCTTTGCACAGCAGGGAGGGATGGACGGAGCAGTCATATTCAAATCACCCGTTGCCCCGGGCGATTCGAACTTCCCGAGAAGCCTGTTTACGTTGGCCGCCAATTGCAACGGGAATCACAACGCCGCCGGACACCATTTCCTGTTCGAGCAGCGTGTGGAAAGTGTGCGGACCTTTGCCGCATCGGAGAGCACGCTATCCTTCCTGGTCTACAACGCAGGCACCGCAGGCAGAAAGATCGCAGTCGAGTTCCTGCAGCGCTTCGGAACGGGCGGAAGCCCGACTGTCACGGCGATCCAGCCGGAGGTTTTCACGCTCGCACAGGGCCTGAACCGGATCAGCAAGACCGTCAGTCTTCCTTCCATCTACGGTAAGACGCTTGGCAGTGGCGATGATTCGGTCATCTGTGCGGTATGGCTCTCAGCAGGCAGCGACTTCAACGCGCGCACAGGAGGGCTCGGCGCGCAGGCAGGCCAGTTGTACTTCGGTGAAATGCAATGGGAAGCCGGCGCACGGGCGACCCGCTTCGAGTGGAGATCACCGGCCCACGAGCTTGTGCTGTGCCAGCGCTACTACCAGAAGTCCTTTCCTGTTACAGAGGTTCCCAACAGCAGGAGCAGCTCCGCCGTCCACCGGAACGCCGTGGCCTTCAACAGTGGTACCTGCCGGGTTGTTGCAGAGTTCAAAGGCACGATGCGCAGCACGCCAAAGCTGCTGTTCCATGCAGGCGGAGAAGGTGGTGACATCGGATCGCCGAGCTTCTGGAGGTACTACGACGCCGCGGGCGGAACATGGCGCGCGGGAACGCTCACTAACGTAGTCATGGCAACGAGCCAGGCGTTCATGGCTGACGTAGGCGGTGCGGGCTTCCTGGTAAGCGGCTCTGTTCTACTGGCAGGCCACTACACCGCCGATGCCGAACTCTGAGTGCATTCATGCGTCTGCGGGATCGGGCGGAAAGCCGTGAGATCCGCCCATTGACGGAATGAAAGTACTCAGACCCCGAGCGGACGCCGCCGATTCACCTCGTTCAAGGAGCCAACAATGGCAAGAAAGATCATCGACCTCGATTCCGTTCAACCGAACGGAAAGCGGGGTGAAACACAGCGCCCGGCGTTTACCAAGATCAACGAGAATTTCGCCGAGGTCTACGACGCGTTGACCGAGGTCGCGAAGATCCCGGAAACCGTGGCGAATGCCATCACCGAGCGCGTTCCAGGCAGGAATCTGCTCATCAATGGCGCCCTGCAGTTCTGGCAACGCCGTACATCTGGTCGTGTCGGCACTGGGTCGGGGACGCTGGGCGCGGAAGTGTTCTTCGCCGACCGTTTCACGAACTCGGCGCTGGTCTGCAACCACGACGTACAGCGGGTGGCGTACGACGGGCAGGCCGGATTTCCGGAAGACACACGGTCGATTCTGGTCTGCACCGTATCCGAGGCCATCACCAGAAGTGGCGCCTGGATGGGGCAGAAGATCGAGGGTGTCCGCAGTGCAAGTGGAGACATCACGATCTCGGTATGGGCGAACTCTGATGCGCCCGGTCGCAGTGTGGGCGTGCGTGTCATCCAGGATTTCGGAACCGGCGGCTCACCCTCGCCGCAGGTGGTGCTGGAAGCCGGTGTGCTCACACTGGGCACCACCGCCAAACGTCACAGCATCACGGTGACGTTGCCGAGTACCCGGGGAAAGGTGCTCGGCAGCAACGGCAACGACCACCTCTACGTAGTGTTCGACCTGTGCGGTGCTGGTCAGAAGGGCGAGCTGGTGGCACAGAACGGCTCGTTCGGCTTTACCCAGTTCCAGGTCGAATCGGGCCGCGCAGCGACATGCTTCGACTGGCGGCCGCCAGGTGTGGAACTGGCGTTGTGCCAGCGCTACTACGAGAAGAGCTACAACCTCGACATCGTGCCCAACACGGCGCACAACGAAGGGCGCGAGGCATTCTCGATCAACTCACCGGGGATGGCGCATTACCAGAGCGTGCGATTCCAGACGGCAAAGCGTGCCCATCCCTACGTGATGATCATCTCGGCCGACAACATCCAGCAGGATGGGCACATCGCGGAAGACAACATCTCCCGCGTGCCCTGCCTGGTCAACTACGCCTCGCCTTCCGGGTACGAAGTCAGCTGGACCAACAATCCAGGCCGCTGGGGCGGCTGGTGGCATTGGTGGGCCGACGCCGAGCTTTGACGGGGCGCCCGCAGGGAACAGGACGACAGCAATGACGAGAAAAATCATCGACCTCGATACCGTTCAGGCGAACGGTAAGCGGGGTGAAACACAGCGCCCGGCGTTTACCAAGATCAACGACAACTTCGCCGAAGTGTATGGCGCGCTGGATTCGCTGGAAAGCGCATTGCAGAGCGCGGCTCCAGGCAGGAACCGCCTGATCAACGGCAACTTCGATTTCTGGCAGCGGGCCACCACTGGCACCACCCAAGGCGGCGAGATCTATGTGGCCGATCGTTGGACCGTGGCAGCGCTGAGCTGCACGCATACCGCAAATCGCGGGGCCAATCTTCCTGCCGGCGGAGCCGCGCCGGAATCGCGCCGTTTCCTCAACAGCGTTGTCTCCAAGGTCAGTGCTGGCAGCAGCGCCTATGTCGCACAGAAGGTCGAAGGGGTCGCCACGCTGTCCGACGGCGAGGTGACGGTTTCCGGCTTCGCCTATGGCCCGCCAGGAAAACGCATCGGTGTTCGTCTCATCCAGCACTTTGGCACCGGTGGTTCGCCGTCCGCCGCGGTCAGCGTAGAGCTGGGAACCGTAGCGGTCACCGCCGCGTCCTGGACCTATTTCCAGCTCAGTGCGCGACTGCCATCGGTGAAGGGGAAGACGCTGGGCAGCAATGTCGACAGCGATTTCCTGTGGCTGGTGGTGGATCTGTGCGCCGATGCCTATGGCGGTGTCATCTCCGGTCAGAGCGGAGAGTTCGGCCTTGCGATGATGCAGCTGGAGCGCGGCGACAGGGCAACGGCATTCGACCTGCGCCCACTGGCTCACGAGCTGCAGCTGTGCCAGCGCTACTACGAGAAGAGCTACAACCTGGATGTGCCGCCTGGCACGGCCGATGGCATCGGACGCGACAACCAGTTCTACGACCGCAGTGTCGGCGTTGGCAGCACCTCGCAAATCCGGTGTCGCGTGCCCAAGCGGGCCATCCCAGCCTACACGGTCTACAGCGATGTGAACGGGCAGGCAGGGCGCATATCCGGCGCAAGCGGCGGCATCGGCACGGTGACGTCCATCGTATATGCCGGCCAGTCCGGCGCACAGGTCAATTACCAATCCGCCGCAGGCAACTGGGGCTCCTCCTTCCATTGGACCGCCGACGCGGAGCTATGACATGTATCAACTGACCGAAGAGATCGACACCATCAAGTGCCTGCAGACCGGCGCCTTCATTCCACGTGGCCACCGTCTGTGGAATGACTATGAAGCCTGGTGTACGGCAGGCAATGAGCCGGAGCCGGTACCGCCGCTGTTCGTACCCGGCTCGGCGCAGTTCCATCGCTTCATCCGCGGAAAGGCGTGGGAGTGGATGGCCCAGTGTGCCCGCGATCGCGGCTATGACAGCATCGAGAGTTGCTGCAGCTACGCGGGCAGTGCGGTGCCGCGCTATGCGCAGGACGCCATCGCCATGATTGCCTGGCGCGACGGGGTCAACCTCGCATTGGAGACTATTGAGTCCACCGCCGAGGAGAACGCGCCGGACTGGCGGCAGGTCCAGGCGCAACTGCCGCAGCCGGATGCATTCGGCTGGCCTGCCGAGCAGGCGCCGGAAATCATCGGCGGCTGAGGAGGACGACGCATGGCACGACGCACAATCGACCTTGATACCGTGCAGCCGAACGGAAAGCGGGGTGAGACGCAACGGCCGGCCTTCACCAAGGTCAATGAGAACTTCGCCGATCTCTACACGGATCTGGATGAACTCGAAACCACGGTGCAGGATCTCCGGCGCAGGCAGAACGGCCGGAACCGGCTGATCAACGGTGACTTCAGGTTCTGGCAACGGGGCAGCAGCCGCACTGTGGTGTCGCCTCTGGCGGTGTATGTTCCCGATCGCTTCCAGGTGGTATGCACCGGGGCGGGGCAGGTTGCGGTGTCACGCCGCAGCTTCGATGCCCCGGCATTCGGGGTCACGGGATTCATGAACTGCGATCTCACCGGATCGACGGCCGCGACCGAGGCGTTCGTCACCCAGCCGGTGGAAGGCGTGCAGACGCTCGCGGGAAGTACCGTGACGCTGAGCATGCAGGCATGGGCCGCGACGCCGGGCTGCCGCATCGGCGTTCGCTTCATCCAGACGTTTGGTACCAATGGGTCTCCGGATGTGACGGTCCGGGCAGGCGTCCAGGAGATCGGCACCGCGGCCGCGCTCAGGTACTTCACCGTCGAGTTGCCATCCATTGCTGGCAAGACCGTGGGAGCCAACAGCAAGCTGCACGTCATCGTCGACTTTGCGACGCCCGGTGGTTATGGCGGACAGCTTGTCGGCCAGTCTGGGTCCTTTTCGCTGACCTGCATGCAGTTGGAGAAGGGGGCGACACCTACCGACTACGACATGCGTGATGACGCAACCGAGTTGATGCTGTGCCAGCGGTACTACGAGAAGAGCTTCCCGCTGGAACAGGCACCGCAGCTTGGCATGCCGTCACCGCAGGGCGTCGCCGCCGCGTTCCAGGCAGGCCTGGCGCGCAGTGAGCAGATCTCCTTCAAGGTCGCCAAACGCACTGTGCCTGCGCTCACCCTCTACTCCAACAGTGAAGTGGCGCCGGCCCTCGGTTACTGGTCGTTGTTCAACGGCAACGGGTGGTCACGCGGAATGGCTGTCCCGCTGTTCCTTCGTCCCGATGGATTCACGCTTCAGCTTGATTTCGGTTCTGGCCTGACGCCGTTCTATGCCTATCTGGTGGGCGGCAACTGGGCGGCTGACGCCGAGATCTGACCCTGGCCGTCAACACCGGCGCACGCAGCGAGGACTGCACATGACACGAAGAATCATCGACCTGGACACCGTCCAGCCCAACGGCAAGCGGGGTGAGACCCAGCGACCGGCATTCACCAAGATCAACGACAACTTCGCCGAGATCTACGCTGGTCTGGACGACGCGCAATCGGCGCTCATGCATCTGGAAGGCCGCATGGCCGGAAGGAACCCGCTCATCAACGGCGACTTCCGGTTCTGGCAGCGCGGTGCAGCGTTCCCTGCATCCACGGGCTCTCGCTACATCGCTGACCGCTGGGCGGTCAATGCCATCGGCACCAGGGTGGCTGCCTCACGCGAGGATGTGCCTCCAGGCGGCGGCCAGGGAGGGCGCCTGCTGGCTGGGTCGCGCCACCTGCTTCGGCTGGAGGTGCAGAGCGTTGCCGGTGCCGGCAACATGGCGCTGGTCCAACAGCGCATCGAGGATGTCCGGACACTGGCCGGGCGCACCGTCACGATCAGTTTCAAGGCGCGCGCCTCGGTGGACGACTTCCGCATCGGCGTGGAGTTGCAGCAGTCCTACGGAACGGGTGGGTCTACCGCGCGCGACAGCATCGGCGCCTCGGTCGTGCTCGATACGCTGTGGCGATGGCACCAGGTCACCGTGGAAGTTCCCGGTCTTGCCGGCAAGACGCTGGGCCCGGACAGCTACCTGCAACTGGGCTTCTGGCTGGACGCAGGTGCCGATTTCGGCGGCCGCGCGTTCGCCGCCGGGCAGAAGAGCGGCAGCGTGCAACTGGCCGAAGTGCAGATCGAAGAAGGCGATAACGCCACCGACTTCGACCGCCGGTCCGAAGCACTGGAGCTGCTGTTGTGCCAGCGCTACTACGAGACGGTGGATGTAAACCGGATCATCGGCATCACCTACACCGCCAACGGCGACACGCGTGCGTGCATCCCGTTCAAGGTGCGCAAACGCTCAGCGCCCAGAATTTCCTCGCCGTCCACCGCGCTGAACCTGGTGGGCTTCGGCAATGCCGGCAACCTGGTCAACTTCGACGGCGGAGCGCCCAGCTGGCAGTCCACGGTTGACGCGGCAGTCATCGCCTCGATGCCGAACAACATGCAGCTCTGGGGCGCGGTGGTGGTGTGGTCGACCACCTCGCAGGTGCTGGTCCAGGCCGATGCGGAGCTCTGAGCCATGACAACCCCCGCTCCGCAGGCGCCAAAGCACGCCTGCTTCACCACCACTGCCTCGCTGCGCCCAGGCCACCACGTCATCGTACCGTGCGGCCAGGAACGGTACCCCGTACCACCCCCTCTTCCCAATGCCGCACAGGAGAACACCCCATGATCACCGCCGATGCCCAGCAGCTTGAGCCGGGTGGCCGCATCACCGTCTATGAACTTGACGCCAGCAGTTTCGGCGCCGACAAGCTCTTCTTCCACGCGCACCTGCAGAGTGGCCTCATCTGGTGGCAGGGCCAGGAATATGGCCCCTGGCCGATCGAGGCCAGCGGCTTCGAGCGCACCAGCGACCAGCCGCCGAACCCGCGCCTGCGCGTAAGCAACATCGATGGCCGCATCACCGCCATGTGCCTGTTGTTCGATGACCTGGTCGGTGCCCGCATCATCCGCCGGCAGACACTGGCCAAGTACCTGGATGCCGCCAACTTCGAGGAAGGCAATCCCAGCGCGGATCCTGGCGAGCACTTCCCTGATGAAGTCTGGTTCATCGAGCGCAAGATCGGTGAGGACAAGCAGATGGTCGAATTCGAGCTGACCACCGCGATCGATCTCAATGGGCAGCAGCTGCCGGGCAGGCAGATCATCGCCGGCATGTGTGGCTGGCTGGTGCGTGGCGGTTATCGCGGCGCGTACTGCGGCTACAACGGTCCAGCGGTGGCCGACAGCGACGACGTCGCTACCGATGATCCGGCGCGTGACCAGTGCGGCGGTCGGGTACGCAGCTGCAAGCTGCGCTTCGGCCAGGACAAGCCGCTGCCCTATGGCGGCTTCCCAGCCGCGGGCCTGTTGCGCTCCTGATCGATCCCCTCCCGAATTCCACTTTCCAGGCCCGCCCGCGCGGGCCTTTTTCATGGGTGAAACATGCAACCGACAACCCTGCAGGCCATCCAGGCGCACGCCGTGGCCGAGTACCCGCGCGAATGCTGCGGGCTGATCGTGGCCATTGAAGGCCACGAACGCTATCTTCCCTGCCGCAACGTGGCCGCCACGCCCAGCGAGCATTTCCGCCTGCCCGCTGAGGACTATGCCGTGGCCGAGGACAAGGGCGAGGTGCTGGCCCTGGTGCACAGCCATCCCGATGCCGCCGCAACGCCGTCCGACGCCGATCGGGTCATGTGCGAGCGCAGCGGGCTGACCTGGCACATCGTCAGCGTCGGCCAGGTAACAGGCGAGGCACCGCTGTGCGGTGATCTGCAGACCCTGCATCCCACGGGCTACATGGCACCGTTGGTCGGTCGCCAGTTCGCCCACGGTGTGCTGGACTGCTACAGCCTGGTCCGCGATTTCCACGCACGCGAACTGGGCATCCCGCTGTCCGAGTACGAACGCCAGGACGACTGGTGGAGCCACGGCCAGGACCTGTACAGCCTTGAACGGCTGCACGCCGAGGGCTTCGACCTGATCGAGGGCGAGCCGCAGCGGGGCGACATGATCCTGATGCAGATCCGCTCGCCGGTCACCAACCACGCGGGCATCTACCTCGGCGACGGGCAGATGCTGCACCACCTGCATGGCCGCCTGTCCGAGACCGTGCCGTACGGCGGCATGTGGGCCGAGCGCACCCGTTGCATCGTCCGCCATCGCGGGGTGCGACATGACTGACCGTCTTCGTACGATCCGCCTGTACGGCAAGCTGGGTGCGCGCTTTGGGCGCAGGTTCCGGCTGGCGGTGAACAGCCCGGCCGAGGCGGTGCATGCGCTGTGCACGATGTTGCCGGGATTCCAGCAGTACCTGATGGGCGCAAAGGCCAAGGGCATGGAGTTTGCCGTGTTCAACGGGCGGCAGAACCTGTCGCGGGATCAGCTGCACGACCCGCCGGGACAGGATGACATCCGTATTGCGCCGGTGCTGGTGGGCAGCAAGCGGGGAGGCATTCTGCAGACGATCATGGGCGTTGTTTTGATTGTTGTTGGCGTCTACATGAACATTGCGGCCGGTGGATCCGGTACCGGATTCATCCAGATGGGTGTGGGCATGGTGGTCGGTGGCGTCGCCCAGATGCTCTCCCCCCAGCCAAAAGGCCTGGGTGCCAAAGACACACCCGAAAACGCGCCCAGCTACAGCATGAACGGCACCGTCAACACGCAGGCGCAAGGCAACCCCGTGCCGGTCGCCTATGGCGGCCATGACACCAAGGGCATGTTCATCGGCTCGGCCGTGATCAGCGGCGGCATCCTGGCGGAGGACCAGTTTTGAATCAGACCACTCATCCCACGCCGCGCACGCGCGGCGCAGCCACGCCAGTGCTGGCGGGTGCCAAGAAGGGCGCGAGCAACGCCCGAACCCCGGTCGAAACCGCCGACAGCCTGCACTCGATGGCGGTGGCCCGCATCATCGACCTCGCCAGCGAGGGCGAGATCCGTGGCCTGGTTGCCGGCAAGCAGTCGATCTACCTGGACCAGGTGCCGATCGAGAATCCGGACGGCACGCTGAACTTCTCCGGCGTGGACGTGCAGACGCGCTCCGGCACCCAGGACCAGGAGCACATCAGCGGCTTCCCCTCCATCGAGAACGAAGTCGGGGTCAACGTCGAGCTGCGCAGCGATGCGCCGGTGGTGCGCACCGTATCGGGTGCCGATCTGTCAGCCGTCCGTATCCGCTTTGCGGTGCCGGCGTTGCAGAAGACCAACACCGAGAACGGTGATACTGAAGGCTACCGGATCATGTACGCGGTGGATCTGTCCACCGACGGCGGCCCGTTCAGCACGGTGCTGACCGATGCCTTCAGTGGCAAGACCACCAGCCAGTACGAGCGCAGCCGCCGCATCGATCTGCCTGCCGGCAGCCAGTGGCAGGTGCGCATCCGCCGGCTGACCGCCAACGCCAACAGCAGCACCATCGCCGATACCATCAACGTGCTGTCGATGACCGAGATCATCGATGCCAAGCTGCGCTATCCGAACTGTGCGTTGGCGGCGGTGCAGGTTGATGCCAGCCAGTTCCAGAACATTCCCACCCGGTCCTACCAGCTGTGGGGCCGCATCGTACGCATCCCCTCCAACTACGATCCGCTCAGCCGTCTCTACAGCGGTGTGTGGGACGGTACCTTCAAGAGTGGCTGGACCAACAATCCGGCCTGGGTGTTCTTCGACATCGTCACCAACGATCGCTTCGGCCTGGGCCATCGTGTTCCGCTGGACTGGGTGGACAAGTGGCGGCTGTACCAGATCGCGCGCTACTGCGATGAACTGGTCAGCGATGGCCAGGGCGGCAAGGAGCCGCGCTTCACCTGCAGCCTGTATCTGCAGACCCGCGCCGAGGCCTATCGCGTGTTGCAGGACATCGCCACCATGTTCCGCGGCATCAGCTTCTATGCGGCGGGGCAGGTGATGGCCTCGGCCGACATGCCCAAGGACCCGGTGCTGACCTACAGCCAGGCCAACGTCATCGAAGGGCGTTTCCACTATGCTGGCAGCAGCCGCACGGCGCGGCACACGGTGGCCCTGGTGTCGTGGATCGATCCGGACGACTTCGGTCGGCAGAAGGTCGAAGTGGTCCAGCACCTGCCCGGCGTGGCCCGCTACGGCATCAACCAGACCGAAGTAACGGCGGTGGGCTGCCACTCGCGTTCGCAGGCGCAGCGCGTGGGCAACCATATCCTGCATACCGAGATGCTGGAAACCGAGACGATCAGCTTCTCGGTGGGCCTGGATGCGCTGGGCTGCATGCCCGGTGATGTGATCCAGGTGGCCGACCCGAACCGCGCCGGCCGCCGCAATGCGGGCCGCATCCGCAGTGCAGGTGCGCGCAGCCTGGTGCTGGACCGGATGCCGGAACAGATCGCGGCCGGTGACACCCTGCGTGCCACCCTGCCCAGCGGGCAGACCGAAGCACGCACGGTGCAGTCGGTGGACGGCGAGACGGTGACCGTCAGCGCGCCCTGGTCGGCGGTGCCGGTGGCGCAGTCGGTCTGGGCATTGGAATCGCCGGAGCTGGCCCTGCAGCACTATCGCGTGCTGTCGATCAGCGAAGGCGAGGACCTGACCTATCAGATCACCGCGCTCAAGCACGTGCCGGGCAAGTACGCCGCCATCGACGACGGCACGCGCCTGGAGCAGCCGCCGATCAGCATCATCCCGCCCAGCGTGCAGCCGGCACCGGCCAACGTGCGGATGGCCTCGCATGTGGTGGTCGACCAGGGCATCGCTACCTCCGTGCTCACGATCGAGTGGGATGCTGCAGACAAGGCGATCGGTTATGACGTGGAATGGCGCCGTGGCGATCTCAACTGGGTCCGCGCTGGTCGCGTCGGGACGCAAAGCCTGGAAGTGCGGGGCGTCTACGCAGGCGAGTATCTGGCCCGCGTACGCGCGGTCAATGCGCTGGGCGCGGTGTCGCAGCCGACGCTCAGCGCGCTCACCACCATTGAAGGCAAGACGACGCCGCCACCGGCATTGACCTCGCTGACCGCGCGCAGCAGGGTGTTCGGCATCGAGCTGGGCTGGCAATTCCCGGCAGGCGCCACGGATACCGAACGCACGGAGCTCTGGTACAGCACCAGCCCGGATCGCGCAGCGGCCATCAAGCTTGGCGACTTCGCCTATCCACAGTCGCGGCACCAGATGAACGGTCTCGCGGCGGGCGCACGCTTCTGGTTCTGGGGGCGCCTGGTCGATCGCAGCGGCAACGTGGGTCCGTGGCATCCGGTGGAGATGGGTGTTCTGGGCGAGTCCAGCAGCAACCCATCGGACTACGACGCCTATTTCGCCGGCCGCATCAACGAAAGCGCGCTGGGCCAACAGTTGAAGGGCAAGATCGAGCGCGTCACCGAAGTGCTGCCGCTGGTCTGGGATGCCGAGGCAACCTACAGCCCAGGGCAGACCGTCATCCACGACGGCAGGATCTGGAGCTGGCAGGGCGCCGCTGCAGGCAACGAGACGCCGCCGGGCAGCCACTGGAAGAACATCGGCGTCGCGATCGCCGAGGCGGGTGCCATCGTCGGCCGTGTCGACCAGCTGGAAATGGACGTGACCGACGTCGATGGCAAGGTGGCTGCGCAGGGGCAGAAGGTCGACGGCCTGTTCGCCCAGGTCAGCGACCACACTGCCGGCGAGGAGGACTACAACGTCGGCGAGAACGATGTCAGCGCCGGTGCCATCACCGTCTACAGCGTGATGGCCGAGAAGGACGCGGCACTGGCTAAGCGCGTGGACACGGTCGAAGCGTCCATCGAAGGTGTTCCAGGCAAGATCGAGGGCGTCAGCGCCGCGGTCCAGCAGGTCTCGCAGGCCGTGGTCAACCTGGATGGCAAGGTCAGCGCGACCTATACGGTCAAGGCGCAGATCACCAGCGCCGGGCAGATCTACATGGCCGGCATGGGTCTGGGCGTGGAGCAGCAGCCAGATGGCAGCTATCAGAGCCAGATCCTGATGCAGGCTGATCGCTTCGCGCTGATCAACACCAACAGCGGGCAGGTCAGTGCGCCCTTCGTGGTGCAGGGCGGGCAGACCTTCATCAGCCAGGCACTGATCGGCAACGGCTGGATCCAGAACGCCATGATCGGCGACGTGATCCAGTCCAATGCGGTGGGTGCCGGCGGGCAACCGCGATGGAGGCTCGACAAGAACGGCACGCTGACGATGAACGGCCCCGAGAACGGCGGCCGCCTGACCATCAATGACAGTGTCATCCACGTTTACGACAGCAACGGCCGCGTCCGCGTCCGCATGGGGATCTGGTAATGGCAACAGGTATGCAGATATTCGGCCCGGATGGGCAGATGTGGTTCGACACCAATGATCGTGCCGGCAAGATCATGGGCACTCTCTCGGTCGTTGGGAGCTCGTCCAGCAGCGTGGGCCTGGCCGGCCTGGGTGAGCCATTTGCCATCCTGCCCAGCCCTGGCTCCGACAGTTGGCAGGACCAGAATGGCAATCAGTTTTCCGCGCCTGCGCTGGGGTACATGTCGTTTGTCGACGGCGGCAATACATTGCGGATGCAGTTCACGTTCTCGCCGATTGCCAACCCGACTGCTTCCATCTACTACGGAGTCTTCTGATGTCTGTTGGTCTTGAAGTCACCAATGACAGCGGCGTTCCGGTTCTTGTGAACGCACATTCCTTCGTCTTCTTCTCGATAGCCAAGGGCACGCAGTCCATTGCAAGCAATACGTCCGCCTATGGCGCGAGCGGGTTTGTAAGCCTTCCCGCACAGAGCGTGCCGTACCTGGTGTTCATCCGCTGCAATGGCGGATCCGCACAGGTGATGTCAGCGCTGAATGGCTTTTACTGGAGCATGGGGCAAGGGACCACCAGCTTCGAGTGGTGGGCATGGGGGCGGGCGGTCAACAGTGGAAGTACAGGCATGCAGGTCTACAACGCCGACGGATCCATCCAGTGGGATATGTCAAACCGTCCACTGCGCATCGCTGGTTTGGTCGATAAATCGGGTGGAAGTGTTCCAGGCTTTACCGAGATGTCCACCGACAATGTGAGGCAAGGGCCACTGTTCAACGGTCCTGGTGAGAATCTCGCCTATCTGATGTCCGACATTGGACTGTGCCATGACATCTACGCCTACTACGGAAGTGGCCCGACCATTCGCGGCAACATGCGCTATCAGCCGTACATCAATACTCCAAATGCTTCGCAGGTGCGATTGAACTACTGCAGGCGTAGAGAGAACCGTCAACGTTCGTTGAGCGGCGCGTCCTACCAGAGTTTCACGGGGCAGTTGCCGAACTTCCTGATTGCCGCACACACCTACTAGCCTGAATCAGGCCCGTGCAGGCGGCCATTTGAGCCGCCTGGGCCTAGACTGCGCCCCTCCTACGCTCCTCGACGACGCACTGCAGTGATCACGCCACCCTGACCCTTGCCGCACATCGGCAGCCGGCCCGCCCGGCTCAGGATGGTCGGCCTGCTCGAATCGATGATGACCCTGCAGATCGTCGAGGACATCACCGAGACGCCCAGCGAGCGCAACCGCGAATGCGTCGGCCAGGGCGTGGCGAATACGGTCACCGGTTTCCTCGGCGGCATGGCCGGCTGCGCGATGATCGGCCAGTCGGTCATCAACGTGACGTCCGGTGGCCGTGGCCGCCTGTCCTGCCTGGTGGCCGGCGTGCTGCTGCTGGTGCTGGTGGTGTACGGCAGCGACCTGGTGCGGCAGATCCCGATGGCCGCTCTGGTGGCGGTGATGATCATGGTCAGCATCGGCACCTTCAGCTGGCGCTCGCTGCGCGACCTGCGCACGCATCCGCGCAGTTCCTCGGCCGTGATGCTGCTGACCGTGGTGGTCACCGTGGCCACCCACGACCTGGCCAAGGGCGTGCTCAGTGGCGTGCTGTTGTCGGCGCTGTTCTTCGCGCGCAAGGTTGGCCGCATGCTGGATGTGCAGCGCGAGGATGTCGCAGACACGTAGATCTACCGCGTACGCGGGCAGGTGTTCTTCGCGTCCGCCGGCCAGCTGGGCGCCGCGTTCGACTACCAGCATGTGGCGCCGAAGGTGCAGATCGACCTGCGTGATGCCCATCTGTGGGATCTGACGGCGGTGGCCGCGCTGGAACGCGCGCACGAAAAGCTGGCCGCGCATGGGGCGGGGGTGACGGTGGTGGGCCTGAATGCGGCCAGCCAGACGTTGATCGAACAGGTAGGCGGGCGCGGAGGCGGGCATTGAGGTTCCAGCGTCCGCGTCTGAGACGACGTGCACGCATTCTGAATCCAGTCAGGCACCTGAAACCGGCGCCGTCGTAGCATTGCCCGCGTGATGGGGCCGATGGACGGCCCCTCCTTGCCGGCACCCGCTGGCGACACGCAAGGGAGAAACTGGCAATGCAGGCATTGGGCGCGCTTGGGCGCAGCGAACGGGTCGGCGTCGGCCATGGGTATTGGAAGGTGCTGGCCCTGTGCCTGGCGCTCACCGCATGCCAGGCGCCTGCTTCCCAGGCATCGACCGAAACGGCGGCCCCCGCGTCGATTGCTGCGGCATCGCCGACAGCCCCTTCCGGCCCGGCATCGGCAGATTCCCTCCACTACCCGGATGCGTCCTATACCGACGGTCGCCTGCGCCCAGCCTATGGCTGGTGTGTGGATGGGGTGGAAGATGCAGGCAAGCTCCAGGCCTGCGGCAAGGACGAACTCGCCTACCAGGAAGGGCGTCTCGAAGCGGCGGCCAGCAAGGCGCTGGCCGGACTCGACGGCGCTGCCCGGACGGCATTCCAGGCCACCCAGGCGAGCTGGCGCAGCGATACAGACCGTTATTGCCGCGTTGTTCCCAACGGCAGCGTGCAGCAGCTGCAGGGCGCGCAGGAATGCCGCCTGTACCGTGTTGCCAACCGTGCCGACCAGCTGCTGGCGCAGAGCGCGCCGCCGGATACCTCGTATACCCAGGCAGCGCTGCGTCCGGAATACACCCGTTGCGTGCAGGACGCCCGCGGCATGGACGACCAGTTGGAAGCCTGCGATACGGCCGAGCTCGCCCATCACAAGGCGCTGCTGGAAGCACAGGTCGCGCGACTGATGGACGGCCCCGACGGCCCGGGCAAGGACCGCTGGATGGACGAGCAGGCCAACTGGGCTGCAGACACGGACAAACACTGCAGCCAGGCCACTGACAGCGTGGGCCCGGCGTTGGATGCACAGTCGTGCCTCATCAATCGTTACGCCAACCGTGCGGTGGAACTGCAGAAGGGCGTGTTGGCGCGATGATGAGCCTCGATGGCGGCATTGCAGGGGGCCTCGACGCCGATCCGAAAGCCCGTCTGCTGGCAGGGCAGCGGAATTGACTGCGGTCAAGCCTTCAAGATGTCCTTGAAACGGCAGTTTCGTTGAGATTCGTGAGCATTGGGCATCATGTGAGCGACCTCAACATACGAATTCGCGAACGCGATCGCGAGGACGTTGCGCCGTGCAGATTGCAGTTGGGACAAGATGCACACATTCTGAATCCAGTCAGGCATCTGAAATCCACGCTGGCGTAGCATGCAATTCCCGATGGGGCCGATGGACGGCCCCGCGTTGACGGGCCACGTGCCTGGATGCCAAGGAGATGCAAGCAATGCAGGGAACAAACCACCTTCCAGCGGCCCCCCGCGAAACGTTCGGCAGGGCCGGGGCCATCGCGCTTGCGCTGGCCCTGGGCCTCAGCCTGGCAGCATGCCAGGCCAAGAGCCCGGAGGCGGATACGGCAGTTGCCCCCGCGGCCGCCGCGCCCGCCACCGCATCGCCGCCCGCCACTGCAGAGCCTGCACGCGCCGCACCTGCCACGACAGCGGCCGATGCCGATGATCAGGACATGCCGCCGCAGCGCCCGGATGATTCCTACAACAAAGCCACGCTGCGGCCGCAGTACGCCACGTGCGTGAACTCCAGCGGCGGCGAGACCCCCGCACTGCAGGCGTGTGGCGATGAGGAGCTTGCCTGGCAGGAGCAGCGACTCGAGCAGGCCTTCATGAAGATCGTCGACGGTCCCGATGGCAAGGACAAGGATAGGCTGATGGACGAGCAGGCCGCCTACATGTCCGATACCAATCGCTACTGCAGCTGGAACCCTGCCGAAGACGGGCAGGGGCAGATGCTGGACGCGCAGTCCTGCCGGATCAATCGCACCGCCAACCGTGCCGACGTGCTGCAGGCACTGACCTCGAAGTAATTCCCCCGCAAAGGAGTGCAGGAAAATGGATGTTGTGACCCAGGCAAAGCAGGCAATGGACAACTGGCATCGCGGCCAGACGTCGGCGCATTTCGAAACCGGAGGTCGCGGCCCCGGCCACGTTTCCACCGGCAGGGGCGACCATGGCGGCGTGTCGTATGGCAGTTACCAGTACGCCACCAACGTTGGCGGCGTGGATGAGTACGTCGCCGCCTCGCGCTATGGCAACCGCTTCAACGGCCTGCAGGCAGGAACCCCGGCCTTCACCGAACGCTGGAAGGAAGTGGCGGCCGCCGATCCGGCAGGGTTTGCCAGGGACCAGCACGACTTCATCCAGCACAAGTACTACGACGTGCAGATGGGCCGCCTGAAGGATGTGGGCATCGATCTCTCCGGCCGTGGTGCGGCCGTGCAGGATGCGCTGTGGAGCACCTCGGTGCAGTACCGCGGCATGACCCGGTCGGTGTTCCAGAAGGGCCTGCAGCAGGCCTATGGCGAAGACTTCAAGCTGACTGAGCTGAGTGACGAGCAGATCGTCCGCGCGGTGCAGGACTACAAGCACGCCAATGTGCAGGTGCACTTCCAGAGCTCGCCCACCCTGTGGGATTCGCTGCGTGATCGTGCGCTCACCGAGAAGACCGCACTGGTCGGGCTGGCGCGCTACGACCAGGTCAACCACAACCCCGAGGCTTACCGGGGCAAGGATTACCAGCAGGTGTTCGGTGAACCTGAGCCCGGCCAGCGCGGCCAGCGCGGCCAGCGTGCGGCGGCATCGGCGATGGCCGACGGCGTGCTGGCACCCGGCGAGCGTGGTACCGAGGTCCAGGCCCTGCAGGCCAAGCTGATCCAGGCCGGCCATAGCGGTCGCAACGGGCAACCGCTGACAGCCGATAGCCACTACGGTGCCAATACCGAGCATGCAGTGCGCGAGTTCCAGCAGGCGCATGGGCTGACCGTCGATGGCAAGGCCGGCCGGCAGACCCTGCAGGCCCTGGATACGGCGGTACGCGAGCACACGCCGGCGCAGCCTGTGGCACCGGCCACGCCTGCACCGGTCACTCCTGCTGCGGCACCCGCACCCGCGACTGCGCGGGAAGCCGATGCCGCCGCCGCGCCCGGTGGCCAGCGCATCGTCGTGGTCGAACCCTTTGGCAACGGCAGCAGCAACCGCACACTGCGCCATGGCACCAGTGGCGAGGATGCCTATCGCGAACTGAAGATCCATCACCCCAACACCAATGCCGAGGCCGTGCGCACCGGCAATGCCGCCAAGGCTGACCGCCCGTCGGCCATGGTCGAGGGCGAACTGGAAACGGTACGGACCCGCGGTGATCGCAACGGCATCCCGCTGGTGCACAAGGATCTGATCCTGAGCAATGCGCGCGGCGATCGGGAGGTGATGATTCCCAATCCGGTCGCCGGGTATGTCCAGGTCAACAATGACAAGTGGAATTCGATCAGCATCTGGAGCCATCCGGCCGGGCATCCGCAGCGCGAACTGGTCGGGCAGGTGCTGCACGGTGCGCGTGGAACCACCCCTTACAAGACCGGTGATTTCGTCGAGTACGGTGCGCCGTTGATCCGCCAGTCCGATGCCGGTACCCCGGGTGCCGTGCACGCGCATATCGAGCTCGAGCCCGATCAGTACCGCAGGTTCCTGGGTGACATGCTCAACGACCGCATCACCCTGGGCGGCAAGGTCCACGCGCAGGGCCCCGAGGCCGCGCAGGCCGCACGCAGTGCACAGCAGGCGCCGATGGCCGATGGCGTGCTGAAGCAGGGCGAGCGCGGCGATGAGGTCAAGGCCCTGCAGGGCAAGCTGGCGGCGCTGGGCTACGCCGGGGCCGACGGCAAGCCGCTGCACGCCGATGGCGTGTATGGCAAGGACACCTTTGCAGCGGTCAAGCAGTTCCAGGCCAACAATGGCCTGGACGACGATGGCAAGGCCGGCCGCAGGACCCTGGCGCAGGTCGATGCCCCCAACGCGGTGAAGGCCGGTATCGCGCCGGCGGCACCGGCCCAGGCCGAACCTGCAGCGCCGGCCAGCATGCGCGACGCCGGGCATGCCGACAACGCGCGCTTCGGCCAGGCTTTGGAGAAGCTGCAGGCGCTCGAACAGCAGCGCGCCCAGGCCGGCCTGAAGCCGCTGTTCGCCAACCCGCAGGAAGCCGAACGAGCGGCTGGCCAGCTGGCCTACGAAAGCAAGGTGTCCGGCATGCGCCAGATCGACCATGTCGTGGCCCGCCCGGACGGCACCGGCCTGTTCGCGGTGCAGGGCGAGCTGGGTGACCCGGCAGCGCAGCGGACCTTCGTCGACCGCCAGCAGGCGGTGTCGCACTCGGTCGAGGCCAGCAGCCGGCAGAGCGAAGCGCTGGACAGTCAGTTCAACCAGCGTGCGCAGGAACAGCAGCAGGAACAGGTTCGCAACCGCGGGTTGTAAGCCACGCGGTGTCCCCGGGGCCGGTCGAGCGGCCAGCCCCGGAGCCACCCGCCGCCATTCAGCCGTCCGGTGTAAACTATTGATCTCACTGGCAATGCCAGTCTCCACGATCAACACCCCGATGACGTCCGCCACCGCCCGTTACGCCGATTCCCTGCGCCTGTCCGTTGCCCCCATGATGGATGGGGCGGATTTCCTCTAAAATCAATTGGTTGCTTTGGGTGTGGTGCGGTAGTGGTACGGTCAGTTTTATCCACAGGCTTGTCGTGAGGCGAAGGCCGTTCCGAGCCAATATGATGGTCTCTCGCAAAGGGGGACCTATGAACCTGCCATCCAGCCAAGCAAGACGAAACTTCGAAGAGATCAGGCGGTTGACCGACCAGGGCGTTGAGTTCTGGTTTGCCCGCGAGCTTGGCGAAGTCTTGGGGTACGCCTCGTACCGTGACTTTGCCGTAGTCGTTGAGCGAGCAAAGATTTCCTGTAGGAACAGTGGGTTGGATGACCAGGACCATTTTGCGGATTCGCGCAAAATGGTCCCCATCGGCTCCGGAGCTGAACGGTCAATTGGTGACGTGCGTCTCAGTCGCTACGCCTGCTACTTGGTCGTCCAGAACGCAGATCCCGCCAAGCCGATCGTCGCGGCTGGTCAAACCTATTTTGCTGTTCAAGCTCGTCGTCAGGAGATATCAGACGACCAGAGGTTCGAACAGCTCACGGAGGATGATCGTCGCTTGATGCTTCGCAATGAGATGAGCCACCACAACAAAGGGTTGGTGGCTGCTGCGAAGAAAGCGGGCGTCGAAACTGGTCTCGACTATGCGATCTTCCAGGATCATGGCTACAAGGGCCTGTATGGTGGCCTGAGCGCCAAGGATATCCATCAGCGCAAGGGATTGAAGAAGAGCCAGAAGATCCTCGACCACATGGGTAGCACGGAGCTCGCGGCGAATCTCTTTAGAGCAACACAGGCGGAAGAGAAGATCCGCCGAGACAACATCAATGGGAAGGTAAACGCCAACCAAGCTCACTTCGAAGTTGGTCGCACGGTGCGGCGCACGATCAAAGAGCTGGGAGGCACCATGCCCGAGAGCCTCCCGTGCCCAGAGAAGAGCATTCCCCAGCTTGAGCGTGAGAAAGCAAAGCGCCTCAAGAAGGAGTAGTTTGCTTGTTGGGGCGCGTGCCAACAGCGTAGGCCTTAATGGCCTACGCGTTGCGCGTCCCACCACGAGGCCACGTCTCGAACATCGAGAACCCCATTGATCGGCCTGGGTGCGTCGCCCCTGGCGATCCAGTTCTGCAGGGTCTTCATGGTCATCTTCGGAAAGAACTCCTCGCGGAATTTCTCCACAGTCATCGTGGGGCCGTACTGCCCGTAGAGCAGCCAGAAGGTCGAGTGTTCAGCTGCGGCCATGCGGGCCTCCTTCTTTCGGTAGCCGGCCGTCCTTCCAATGGCCGTTCTCGTTGTAGCGGATGTGCTGGTAGCGGCCGGTCAGCCGGTGGCGTCGTTCCGTCGGCCAGCTCAGCCAGTTGCGCGCGGTGATGCGCCAGACAAGGCGGTCAATCCATGCCATTGGTCCAGCCCTCCACCTTCTTCCAGCGCGGATTGGTCAGGCCGTCGTGGTAATGCTGTAGGGGCATCGTTCCCACCTCGGTGTCCACCGCGAGCAGCTGACCAGTGATGCGTTCGGTCACCACCAGGACGCGCTCGATCGCGCCGTCAATTTCCTCGCAAGTGAATCTGTACCAGCCCGGTTCCGTCGGCACTTGGTCCATCCACGGCTGCGGAGACGACAGGACCGGCGGCGGCGCTGCAGCCGGTTGTGCGCCGAGCAGGGCCGGCAGCATGACGTGGCGCGTGCCGACGATTTCGAACCCAGCATCGAAGCCGGCGCCGGCTTCAACGTCCACGATGGCGCCCTCCTGCTTGAGCAGCAGCTTCTCCAGCGCCTTGACTGCGGTCCGCACGTACTTTGGCACCGCTTCGGCGCGCTTGTAGCTGTCCACGAGGCGCGCCTTTGCCTCGGCGCTGGGCTCAGGCATCGGCCCGAGACCTCTGAGCGTTTCGACCATCTCCTGCGGCGTCTGGCCGACTTCGCCGCGGACCCATGCCAACAGCCTGCGGAGGTGGTTGGTTTGGGCCTGCGTGAGGTTCGGCTTCAACTGACTTGACGATTCCCGTGCCGATTGATTCCCGGTCATACCCATGGCTCGCCCCCTTGGATCAGGCTGGTGGTGTCGACGTACGCCCAGCGCACAACGTCACCGGCGGTTTCGTGCTGCCATTCATGGGATCCATCGGTCCTACGCCAGAACGTCGCCATGTCGATGGCCTGCCAACCCTCTGGCTCGCCGGCAAGAGTTGCGTATTCGCTACCTGCAGCAGTGGCCACGTGAGCGAAAACCCGGTCGCCTGACCGCTCCGGAAGCCTCTCCGCGGCAAAGAACCAGGTGAGTCCACCGGAAGCCGGTGCGAGCTCTACTGCCGGACTTGCCTCCTGGGCCGCACTGATCGCCCCCTCAATGGCCTCCGCTGCGCGGATGTACGCGGATCGGCTCGCTGGCCACGCCGCGCTTGCCAGCGAACGAAGACGGGTGGCCACCGCAAGAACGGCCCGGTGCGAGATGAATCCCTCCATGGACGCGACGGCGACCATGCCGGCCTTCAGGCGCTCCCACTCAACGCGCTGGACGCGGACGCAATCCAACGGCGTTGGGTTGCCACTATGGAATCGAGCCTCAATCGCGCCGGCCGCGAGCAGCAATTCGGTTTCAGCGTCAGTGCCCATCAGACAGCCTCCGGTCGTGTTTCCAGCGTTCGATTCCACCCCGGGTAATGGCGCAGCCAGCGTGCCTGCCGGAGACCCTCGTCACTGTCCCAGCAGCCATGGCCGTCGACCATCTCGGGGTACGGACGATCCTTGAACCAACACCAGTGCCCGTCGCTGTCCATCGCTCGGAAGTTGTAACCGTTCGGGGCTTCGGCCCAGCTGGGCGGCGCCGGGTTCGGCGCGTCGCCACCGATGCCATGCGCCCGCTCTGCGGCGCGGACCGCCCAGGTGCCGTAGTCCTCCAGCGTCCAGCCGTCCTGCATCATCGGAAGTAGATCGGTCACGGCGGTGGCCGGCAGCGGCGCGCGCTGAAGCGCCGCGATAGTCTGTGCCGCCCGCTCGATCAGTTCGGCACTGATGCGGTCGGTGATCGTGCCACCAGGCCGGCGGAGGGTGGCCGCAGCCGAGCGAAGTTCGGCCAGCTGTCCGTGGATCGTTGATGAATTCATGCAACCCTCCTTGTGCAGTTCACGGCAGTGATGGCGGCAAGCACCCTCAGCTTGTCCTTGTGGATGAACTCGCCAAGCTCCATTGCGGCGAGGTAGTAGACGTACAGCCCCTTGGACCCTCGATCCTGCACATACCGCACTACCTGCCGGCCATGCAGATCGAGGACGTAGATGCCGTCGTAGCGCCACTCAGTGCGTGACAGATCGGCAAGCAGTACATCGCCCTTCTCGAAGCGAGGTGCGTTGAGGTTGTCCTGTACCAGGATGTGGGCGAAGCCACCGGCCGGCGGCGGAAATGCCACCGACGTGTGTGTCTGGAGTCCAACCGCAGCGGCCTCGCAAGTCGTCATTGCGCTCATGATTTCGCTCCCTGCTCTTTCATGGTCCGCAGCCGCTTAAGCAGCAGGTGATAGGTCCAGTCGTCGCACTTGCGGATGTGCTTCCATGCCTTACGGCGCGCCGTCGCTGGCGTAATCGGCTTGCCAGCTTTCGCGGCCTGGGCGGTGAAATCGTCGGCCGCAATCTGCACTGCGGCAGTCAGTTCGGCGACCGCCTTGCGTTCCTCCGCCTCCCTCTTCCGCTTCAACTCGCGCTCGCGTGCCCTTGCATGTCGTGCCTGCGAGGCCTCGTTGTAGCGGCGGCCGTCCCTCTTCTTCGCCGCTTCGAGTTCGCGTGCTGGCAATGCCAGCGGAAGCATCTCGGTTGTGTCGTCGCACGCCGTCGCGAACCAGTGAACTCCCCGCCGGAAGTGGTAGATGGCTTCGCCGAACATGCAATAGGGGTGATCAGGATTCGGATCATCCGGCGTCCAGCCAAGCTCCCGGGCCCTGGTAATCAGGCCAGGAGCAGCAACCTCTTCCACCACAACCTGTCCAGCGTCGTCGTGGTAGCAGAGACGGAACGTTTCGTCCTGATGCTCCGCCAGCCAGACGATTCCGGGGAGCATGTAGGAGACGAGGTCGCGGCCGGTCAGCCCACGGGCGAGAAGCCGATCGATCGGGTTCTCGGCCGCGCTCACAGGACCCCCTCCGCCACCTTGCACAGTGCGACGGCGCGCTCGTGCGTCATGCTGACGGCTGCTGCAATGCCTCGCGGAAACTCCTCGTTGCCAAGCGGACCGTTCTCAATCACGAACTGCAGCAGGTCCCGCATGTCAGCCACGCCCACGTACAACTCGTGAAGCGCCTTGGTTAAGGCTTCGCGGCTCTCGCGGTCATGGGTACTGGTCGCTGTCCGGCTCACGGCCCCACCCCCACCGCAGCGGCGGCCTTGTCGAGAATCTCGCCGATATGCACGACCGCCAGTGCTGCGTGGTCGGCAATGACGTTCACCGATGACGACTGCACGTCGCTCAGGTCGCCCTCGCACAGAATGTCGGTGTACGCGGTCAATTTCCGTAGGTGCAGCCTGATGAGATTCATCTGCCCAGCGTCGAGGGACACTACGGGGCTGCCCGGGGATACACTATTGTTGGCCATGTCTGCTTCCTTGATCTCGTCGATTGCGGGGCGGCTTGGTTGACGGCTCGGGCGTTGGCGCGCTCGGGCCGTCACTGTTTTGGTGTGGTGATTTCCAGATGGCGGGGTGCCCGGATACCGATTCGGGCCTTTCCGTCGCGCGCTGCGAGAACGACAAGGTGGATGCTCTCCCCAATGTGGATCTCGCCGTCCTCGTACTGCTTGATGACACGGCACCCCGCGAGGGGATGATCGCTGCCGTGGGCTGGCATCGGAATTTTCCTACTCACTTTTCAGGTTTCCTTGGTTCTGGTTGGCGTGAGAAACTGCAAAGGTCGGGGTAGATGCGTCACTCGGTGCAGCAACGCAAAAAACGGCGCTGGGACGGTTCGCGGCAACGATCTCTGCGACTCGCAGCGGTACGACGACCGACGCAGTGAGCGAGACCAGGACCCAACCCACGCGAATCAGCGTAGAGACCTTGCGGTCCGATCCGTGGGCGTAACTGGCTTTGATGCAGCGGCAGTTGGAGTTCATGCCGGCAACCTCGCGCGCGTCCCTAGGCGATAGCCGAATCCGCCTTGCAAGCAGCGGAGACGATGCTCAACCGGCAGCACTAGGGGATCGACGTCCGGAAATGCGACCAGGACAGTCGCATGGTCGGCATGATCGAGAAGGCTAAAGCCTCGGTTCGGAAGACGGCTCTCATAGCGCTTCCGAAGGGTGTTCAGTTGGCGCACCAGCCTGTGCTTACTGCGCCAGGTGTCCTTTATTGCGTGCATCTCTGTGGCTCCCATCAACCGCGGGTTGCGGCGACAGGGCTGGATTAGGCATTGCTAATCGCGAGTTCAATAGGTATTGCTAATTTACTTTGACTAATTTCTAAACTCGTTCAGAAATCCGCATTAGGCGATCTGACGCGCGCTGTACTGGACCACCGCCTTGCCCGCGATGAACAAGTCGTCCGGTGCCGCGTAGGGCGGGAAGAGCGGGTTGGCGCTAACGATGTACACGCCGTCGGACCGGCGCTGCAGCCCCTTGATCTGAGTTTCGCCGCCAATGTTGATCACGTAGATGGCGTCGCCATCGAAGTAGTCGACGGCGGTGTCGACCATGACTACGTCGCCGTTGTTGATGATCGGCGCCATCGACGGGCCCCGGCCAGTGATGAGCTTGAGCCGGCCTGGTTTCGGCAGATAGCCCAGGCGTTGCCGGATATCCCATTCGGCGTAATCCATGCTCCGAATAACTTCCGGGAATTCCTCATTCACGACCCCTGCGCCCATGCCTGCTGCTCCATCTAGTAGCTCGAGCCGAAGGTATCCGGGGGGTGTCTCACGGACGGAGAGCGGCGGCGTGTCCGGAGCGTCGTCGATAGAGCCCTCGCCTGTTGCAAGCCACAGGGCCGGAACCCCAAGGACGCGCGCAGCCTTGACCAAGGCATCCCCCCTGATCGACTGCGATTTCCCGCTCAGCCAGCCGCTCACACTCGGGGCGGAAACCCCAACGGCCTTGGCCAGTTCAAGTTGAGAGACGCCTGCGCGCGCCAGCGCCGTGCGAAGCCGGGTTGAGAGATCCATGGTTAGGGTCTGTGAATGGAATTAGGCAATGTTACGCACGAAGACGTTGTAAAGTAAATTAGGAACTGCTAATTTCCTTCGCCATGACCACGACTACCCACGTTTCCGCGATCAGCGATCCCGTACAGGCATCACAACTGATCGATTCCCTCGGGGGCACGAAGCGAGTCGCTGCCTTGTGCTCCGTCAGAGCCCCTTCAATCAGCCAGTGGCGCAGGCGGGGTATTCCCCGGCCCTGGGCGCTGTTCTTCCAAGCCAAGTTCCCCGACAAGTTCGACGCCGATGGCAATGTCGTAGCCGGGGCTGACCCAGTCGCGGCTGGGTAATCAACTCTGCTGAGGTCGACGGAACGGCCCGGGCGCAGTGAAGGAAAGCGTGCATCCCCGGCGTGGTAGTGGCCGCTCGGGTGTCTGGCGCGAGAACCCAACGTCCAGATACGACGAAGCCCCCGCTGTCGGGCAGACATGCGCGGAGGCTTCGTTCAGAGCGAGGCCACTATGCCACACCACGAATCCGATGCAAACCTGCATGGACAGGGACCACGTCCCTATGGCGAAGTCATGCAGGAAGCGCTTACTCGCATCCAGGAGCGCCATGCCAGGCCCTTGGTCAAGCTGCAGGAGCGCCTTCCCGACGGCCGAATCGCGGTAGAGATCTACGACCGGACTCGCCCGGGCGACGAACCTACCTACGACTTCTACTGTTCCGGCCCGCAGCAGGCGCTGGAGTGGATCCAGCAAATGTCCAGCAAGCGCTGGATCACCGCAGAGCACTTGGGCGCCTTCGCCACGTTGATGATTGCCGCATTCCCGGAAGTCTCGGGGGCATCGGCGTGAGCGTTCAGGCAATGACATGGGCGCTGGACCAGCAGGACGTGACCGACTCGATTTCCCGACACGTGTTGCTCTGCCTCGCCAACTATGCGGACAAGGACGGCAAAAACGCATTCCCGTCGGCATCCACGCTCGCGCAGGACACCGGCTTGGCGGTTCGCACGGTGCGTGTCCGGCTCGCCCAACTGCTGGAAGCGGGCATCATCAAGAAGGGCAATCAGATGATCGTGGCCGCCCACATCCCGGCTGCCGATCGCCGTCCCGTTTGCTATGACCTCGTCATGTCACGGGGTGCACCACATGCACCCCGTGAGGGGGAACGGGGTGCACGCCACGACACCAACGGGGTGCACGCCACGACCGAACGGGGTGCACGGCGTGCACCCAATCCGTCATATAACCATCAGAAAGAAAACCGTACCCCTGTAGTCCCCGGCGGGGACGACACAGCTGATTCGCTTGCTCTGGAGAATCCGGCCAGCGAGGAAGGAACCGATCCCCTCGAGGCCATCGTCACCGCGTACAACCGCATCTTGGGAAACCGCCCAGGTTGCCGGGCCAGTCTCACGACTACGCCGAAGCTCTCCCGCGCGCTGGGTAGAGCCTCCACCTTGGCGCAGACGGTGTGCAAGCAGCATGGGCTGGTGTTTGAGCCGGCCGAGTTTTGGGAGGTCTACTTCACGTCCTGCCTGGACGACAAGTGGCTGCGTGGCGACACGCCCAACCCCAACAACCCCAAGTGGAAGCAGAGCCTGCCGACGCTGATCGATGAGGACCGGTTCGCGCAGATTATGGACACGGTCCTGTCGGAGATGCTGGAGGGCCGGGAATGAGGCGCGAGGACTTTGACGCCGAATCGGCCGTGCTCGCTTGCCTGCTTCGGGACGGGCAAGCGTACTGGCGGATCGCCGACTTCCTGTCGTGCGACGACTTCACCAACGCCGGGAACCAGCGGTTGTTCAGGACGCTCCAGCAGGAAATCACCGCAGGACGACCGACCGACGCAGTCACCATCGGCGAGCTCGATGGTGGGTTGGCCACCCTTGCGCTGGATATCGATTCGACCTCAATCGGCAACCCGAGGTTCATCCGCAGCTATGCCGAGTTGGTCAGCAAGCGACAGCTGCTGCGCCGACTCCGCGCAGCCGGCCGCATGATCGCCAATCTTGAGCCGGACGAGGATGTTTTCGGCGAGGCGCAGCGAATCCTGGCCTCGTGCGCACCACGGATCACATCGGGTGGCCCGAAGCACATCAGCGAGTTCGTCCGTCAGTCCATGCGCGGCCTGACCGATCGCGCGCATTCTGACCGTGATCTCACGGGCGTTCCGACCGGCTATGCCCCATTGGATGACTTGACCGGCGGCTGGCAGCCAACGGATCTGATCATCATCGCGGCGCGGCCCAGTGTTGGTAAGTCTGCGTTCTCGCTGCAGTCGATCCTGCATGGCACACGGCCCAAGGAAGGTGTGAAAGGCTTCATGGCGTCACTGGAAATGTCGGGCGAGCAGTTGGCTGATCGGGCTATTTCCCACATCGGTCGGATCAACGCCGTACACATCCGTCGACCGAAGTTGATGGAGGAGGATGAATGGGACCGGTCCGCTCCAGCGGCCAAGACGCTGATGGAGCACTCGCTATTCATTGATGAATCCTCGGGCCTGAACGTCGAAGGCATCTCCGCTCGCGCCCGCCAGCTGCACTCGGAGAACCCGCTGGGCTTGATCGCAATCGACTACCTGACCTACATCGACCTGCCTCGCAGGGAGACCACGGAGCAAGGCATTCAACATGTCACCCGGAGTCTGAAGGGGCTCGCCAAGGAGCTGCGAGTTCCGGTGATCTTGCTTTCGCAGCTGAACCGCGACGGCGACGACGAGCCCAGCCTGAAGCACCTGCGCGGGTCCGGCGCGATCGAGCAGGACGCTGACGTGGTGATCTTCCTCCATCGCCCCGACAAGTCCCGCCGCGACGTTGTGAAGGTCAAGGTCGAGAAGCAGCGTAATGGCGCCCTGGGCGAGTTCTACCTGAACGCGATGATGGAGAGGCAGCGCTTCGAGCCTATGGATTGGAACCCGCCGGCTACGCCAGAGCGCAAAACCCTGCGCTCGGTAGGAGCAGCACGGCAGCCAAACCTGCGGAAAAACTGGCAGGAGCGTGACGATGAGTAACTACATCCCTTCGGGGTCTCAGGCACTTCGTCTCTTTGCCGACACCCTCGACCAGCAGGCGGATCGGCTCGACCGCCTGTTGTGGCGGGATCGGGGACAGCGGTCTACGACCGCACAGGCGTACCGCACGTCGGCATCGCTGGCGCGGCAGCAGGCGGTGAAGTTGGAGCAGATGGAGAGGATGGCCGCTGCGCGCGCTGGGGGCGGGAAATGAGCCTGTCGCTGAAGGAGCAGCTGAAACACTGGGGCCATTACCAGGAACATCGGTTCTGCGCACCGCTCGCCCCGGAGGAGGCGCCGAGCAGGGACGAACACCCGCTGGCCCGGGCTCAGCAGTTCGCCCAGGGCACGAAGCGTGATCGCCCGCCATTGCTCCGCGACGGACACGACCGGCGCATGCTGCTGGGGGCCGGCGCCGGCCGGGTGAATCGCAACGGGGCAGTGCTGCCCGTCGCGCCTTGGGCGGTTGATCCGATCCCATGCACTGAAACCCGCACCTTGGTCTCCCGATCAGCCACCGCCGCCGTGATGGTTGGTTCGCCAGACGAGTATCGATGGATCGACCGCGCGCTGTCCGACCTCTACCGGCAGAACATGGTGCGCGCGCTGGTGGTGCTGGAGGAATTCACAGGGCGGGGTAGCCAGGCGCAGCGGGCCGCAGCCGTCGCCAAGAAGCTCGGGGCCGCGTTCACGAAGTGGCAGTACCGAAAGGAGCTGGACAAGGGCATGGCGTTCATGGAGGCGCGGCGCGCATGAGAAATCTGACATTGGCACAGGCCGCTCGCGATGCGGTGTACCTGTGCGCAGCCTGCGGCGCCGACGGGGTAGTCCGAATCAGCGTTTCCCGAAACCCCGAGGGCAGCATCTGCCGCCGGCCCAGCGTAGTTGCCTCTCAATGGGCCTGGGTGGGTAGCGAATCGAGAGCGAAGCTGCTCGTGCGCCGGCTTCGCCGTCAGTGGGCTGAACGCTACGTTGTGGGGGAGGGCTACCGGTTCGACTATGGTTCCGAAGGCAGAACCTTCCGGGACGAGCTCAACCGGGTCTTTGAGGAGGTTGTGGGCGGGTCGGCGGCATGGGAGAAGCTGGGGCCGAGCGCCTTGGCGATCCTCAGGGGGCGATGACAGATGGCCCGGCGAATGCACCGGGCCGGGCGTGGCGTTTGAGTCCTCAACGTTCATCACCGGCTTGAAGCCGGGATGGGCATAGCTGGCTCCAGCACGGTGGGTGCGCGGTCAGTCTGCGCACCGCACCGCGGGGGTTTCCGACTATCTGCCAATGCCCCGTGCTGCCCCACGGCGGTACGATTGAGCCTCACCCAACAGCGGAGAACCGCGCTTGAACACGGACGATCAGACGAAACTCGCACGCTCTATTGGCCGCGACGTTGCACAGGAGCGTGCCCTCCTGGCTTTCATCGGCAGCCCCCGCAGGAACGAACCGGCAGCGATGGCCGATATCCTGAAGATGAACTTCGAGATGGGCCGCACCCAGCTGCAGGGGCGCCTCGTTGAGGCCAATCTGCCGGACAACCTCTACCGCACGGCCGAGGATGAATTCCGCAAGGTGAAGGACGCCATCCTGGACGGCGTCAAGAACGGCAAGTACGTGGTGCCGCCACGCTGACCAAGCCCAACCGTCCTCCTTATGGGGGACGGTTGTTTTCCCGGTTCCAAACCGGAGAAAGGCCCGGTTTCAAACCGGACCTTTCTGAGCAATAGACGGAATTCCGCCTATCTCGGGCCCTCGGTCGGCCCGCCTCAGCCTTTCTTGTCGATTTCGTTGAAGAACAAGGGCTCGCGGGCCAAGTCCTTTCCATCCTCTCCGACGAGGTATGCCCCCCAACTCTTGGAGTAGAACGCGCGCTCTTTGCTGAAATCCTTGGATTCGGTTCCAGCCGTCGTCAAATAACTCCCGTGGAGCGTAATGGTTTGCTCATTGCCATCCGTAGACCACACCAAGGCGCCGACGGGCGGCTTCCCTGGCCCCTCGATAGCCCCAAGAACCCGGAATTCGACCCTCACGCCGTCAGCGAGGTGGACGCAGCTGGAAGGGCTCTCCAGATATCGGATCTCCCCCAGTTCCTTGCCGCTCATCGCGACCGCTACGTCCAACATATCCTCCCGGTCCTTGATTTGCGCTCGAAGAAACCAGCCCCCCTCCGACTGGATCAACGACCCAAGCGGCCTGTCAAAGTCCCTTCCCACCGCAAACGCGGTCGCTTTAATCAGCATGTCTTCGTCTCCTCTGGCAGAAATCTGAGTCTACGGCCGCAGCGTTCGGCTGTGCCGGTCGTCACGTCCTCGGTGCCTCGTGCCGGCTGCGCCCGTTCATCGCCATCCACAGGTCGAGCAGCAGCTCCCCGTCGCGGTACATCGGTTCCGCCCCCTTCTTCCCGCCGCTCGCAAGCCGCGCTCTTGACCGTTGCCAACAAGCTGCTACAGTTCTCGGCATGGTGGGGAGAGTCCCATCTACACGGCTCGCCAATCGGTGGGCCGTTCGCGTATCTGGCTCCGCAACTCCGGGAATTGCCGGAGTTGAAGAACTGGTACGCCGGCGCAAACCGCGCCCATCCGTAAACAAACAGGGCGGCGCCCCGATGCCTGCAAGCACCGGAGCACCGCCGCCGTACACGCGTTCCAGCCGCGTGCCATTGGCTCAAGCCCTGCCGCTCTCCGGAGAGCGAGTGAAGCTTGCTTAACTAATGTCGCATGAGCTGAGATTTGAAGACCAAGACACTGTTTCCCTGGCCGGGTGGCAAAACACGCCTGGCGAAGCATCTGCTGCCGCTGATCGATGAGCGGCCACACACCTGCTACGTCGAAGCCTTCGCCGGCAGCGCCGCCATGCTGTTCGAGCGTGCACCGGCCAAGATTGAAGTCCTGAATGACACGCACGGCGAGCTGGTTCGGCTCTACCGCGTGGTGGCCAATCACCTGGACGAGTTCGTTCGGCACTTCCGTTGGTCACTGACCAGCCGGGAAATGTACCGGTGGGCTCAGCTGCAGCACGTCGAAACGCTGACTGATATCCAGCGCGCCGCGCGGTTCTACTACCTGCAGAAGCTGAGCTTCGGTGGAAAGGTGGACGGGCAGTCGCTGGGCGTTGGCCCGACGGCGACAAAACGCATCAACCTGCTCCGACTGGAACAGGATCTGAGTGATGCCCACCTCCGGCTACAGGGGGTGGTGATCGAGCAGCTGACTTGGCAGCGGTGTATCGAGAAGTACGATCGGCCCGAAACGTTGTTCCTGCTCGATCCTCCGTACTGGGAGACCACGGGCTATGGAAGCGAGTTCGGCATGGATCAGTACGAGCTGTTGGCTGAAACCATGAGCCAGCTCAAAGGCCGGGCAATCCTGACCATCAACGACCACCCCGCCATGCGCGCGCTATTCGATCGCTTCAGTCGGGTCAGCGTGCCCATCCGCTACACCGTGGGTGGTGGCCAAGGCGTTGCTCGGAGCGAGCTGATCTACACAACCTAGCCGGGCATCGGGTCCGGCAGGGTATCCATGCCCCGCTCGGCGCGGCGGGGCTGAACCTCCGCAGGAACCGAGATGACGCAGATCACTCCCCAACAGGCTGGCGGCGTGAACGTCGTAGCCTTTCTCGACATGCTGGCTTGGTCCGAAGGTACGGACAACGGCAAGCAGGCCACCAACGACCGCGGCTATGACGTGATCGTCGGCGGGCAGTTGTTCAAGAGCTACGCCGACCACCCGCGCGTGCTGGTGGACCTGCCGCGGCTGAAGATCCAGTCGACCGCAGCCGGCCGCTACCAGCTGCTGCGCCGCTACTACGACGCCTACAAGAAGACCCTCGGCCTGAAGGATTTCTCGCCGCTGTGCCAGGACCTGATCGCGCTGCAGCAGATCCGGGAGCGTCGCGCGCTGCCGCTGATCCAGGCGGGCAGGATTCCCGAGGCCATCAAGGCGGTCAGCAACATCTGGGCGAGCCTGCCCGGAGCTGGCTACGGCCAGCACGAACAGAAGCTTGCCGACCTGCTGGCCGTGTACCGCAAGGCCGGCGGGACGGTGGTGCCGTGACTGAGCCCGTGAGCACTCTGAAAACCATTGTCGGGACGTTCACCGCGGCCGTTGTGGCGCCGGCGACCGCTGATGCGCTGCGGGAGGCCGAAAGGGTGATCCTCGGCGTACCGCAGTCCGTGCTGCTGGTTGCCATGGCGGGAGCGCTGATCGGCGTCCTGCTGCTGCCGGAAAAGGACGCGGAGCGCGTGGCCGCTGACGCCAGCCGCCGGCGCGGCCACCGCCTGCTGCAGACTGCCGCGCGCTGGGCTGCCCTGGCTGTGGCGGTCGTGGCCTACGCCATCGTGGCCGCATGGGTCATCGCCGTTGCCGCGTCCATCTGGCCGGCGCTGGCGGGCGCCCCGCAGCTTCCCCTGGCCGGCCTGTCCGGCGTCCTGATCCGCCGGCTGTTGCCCGGCTACGTGCGCATGGTGGAGCGGGCCACCGGTGCCATCGGAGGCGATAAGCCATGAGCGTACTGATTCGATTCCTGCGCGCGCTGTGGACCCTGATCGTAGGCGCCGCTGCCGACGCGCTGCAGTGGCTGAGCAAGCCCGGCAGCAAGGTCAAACTGGTGTGCGCGGTGCTGGCCTTCGGCTGCATGGTGTCCGGGCTGACTGCCTGGGAGAAGGAGCAGAAGATCCGCGACCTCAGCGCCCAGGTGATCAAGGTCCGGGCGGACTGGCAGGCCGATGCCGCCCGACTGCAGGCCGACGTGGACAGCCGCGATCAGCGTCTGGCCGAGGTCGCCGCCGCACTGAGGGCGGAAGCCGAGAAGCTGCAAGCCCTCCGGGACGAGAGTGCGGAGGCACTGCGGGCCTTGGCAGGAAAGGTCGAGGCTTCCGAGAAAGAGGCATCCACCTGGCGCGGTCGCTATGAGCAACGGCCCGACACCTGCAAGGCAGCACTGGAGCTGCTCGATTCCGCTTGCCCGGCACTGAAGGGGTACTGACATGCGCGTCATCGTGGTTGCTACCGCTGCCCTCCTGGCCGCGTGCCAGGCAGCACCTACCAAGCCGAACCCGCCGGCGGCAGCCGTCATCACCATGCCGGTGGCCACCTACGTCCCGATCGATCCCCAACTGCGCAAGCGCTGCAAGTGGGTGAAAGAGGCGGCGCCGTCCGCCGTATTCGAGGTGAGCAACGGCCGGAAGCGTTGCCTGCTGCAGTACGAGGCGCAGCTCGACGGCATCGACCAGGTGCAGGGCAAACCTGTCCCGGATTTGCCCTGATGGTCCGGCAGACGGCGCGGGAACGCCGCGTGCTGGCGTTGGGTCGCCTGAAGACAGGCGAGATGAACAAGACCGAGGCCGCGTATGCCGAGCGGCTGCGCGCGCTGCAAGCGGCAGGCGAGGTGCAGTGGCACCGGTTCGAGGGCATGAAGCTGCGCTTGGCCGACAACACGTTCTACACCCCGGACTTTGCAGTCATGGCTGCCGACGGCGTCATGGAGTGCCACGAGGTGAAGGGCCACTGGCAGGACGATGCACGGGCCAAGATCAAAATCGCCGCCGCCATGTACCCATTCCGCTTCATCGCGGTGAAGGTCAGGCGCAAGCGCGACGGCGGTGGCTGGGAAGTGGAGGAGTTCTGACCCTCCCTACTGATGCTCCCTGAGCAACTCCTGCAGCTGGCTCGCGAGGTAGGAGATATCAGAGGATGGCCCGTAGAGCCCGGTGACCCACTCAGACGGTGGGGCATTGGTCCGCAAGGAGAAGTTGGCGGATGCCTGCCTGATAGCTGGCTCGTAGAACGCATCCTCGATCCTGGTCAGCCGTCGCTTCGAGCCGTCGACAGTGCCGGTGGCCGCGCGCTGCTTCAGGTGGGCTTTCAGCTCTACCAAGCGTGCGCGGTAGTCCTGCAGTTCATCTGGAGCCAGGGATCGATGGCGGTCGCCTGCTGCGGCAATCTCTTCAAATTCGTCATGTACCCGGAGCAGCTCGGCAAGTACGAGTCGTGCTTCATGGAGATCAGTGGTGTCCATTCAGTTCAATCCTGATGACGGCGTCGTCCGTGTGGAAATGTGCGTGCGCGGCGGTAAGGAGGGTGACCTCAGCCGGTACATCGCCTCTGGCGCGCTGCGCACCCTGGATTCTATTGCTGCCATGGATCAGGGACCTGCGAGACGAAAGCTGATCAGCTGCCTGATCCAGCAAGCACGATCGCTCAAGCGAAACGAGGATGAGCTGCGATTGGCCGCAAGGGCAGGGAGTGCCAAGCAGTGAGCGTGGCTCGCGGCCGCAGGACCCGGCAGACCGGCGGCAGCGCCTTCGCCCACCTGTATGGCACCGCTCGGTGGCAGCGCACGCGCAAGGCTCAGCTCGACCGTGAACCGCTCTGCAGTCGGTGCAAGGCCCGCGGGCACGTGACGGTGGCAACGGTGTGCAACCACACGAACGGACACCCGCCTGGGGAGACCGAGGAGATGTTCTGGTCTGGACCCTTCGACAGCCAGTGCTCCGACTGCCACAACGTCGATCAGGCCCGTTTGGAACGGGGTGCGGTGCAGGTCCGAGGGTGCGATGAGGACGGGTGGCCGGTGACCGGCTGACGCGTTCCACGCTCCTGTTCCACAGGGGGGGGTGAATTTATGCCATTTCGACCGGCCTAGACCGACCGTCCCCCCAAACACGCGTATCCACAATTCACGGGACGACCCTCGACCGGGCGCCCCCAGTCAAGAAATCCCGCACTTTCCCGAGGAATTCATGCCAAGGCCCCGATTGCCCGTCGCAAAGGCTGCGACAAGCGGCGCCGCCATCAAGAATCCCGGCCGGCACGCTGGCCGGAAGAAGCCGGCGGGCACACGAAGCTTGGGCGAGCCGTACAAGGCCATGACTGCGGCGGAGAAGCGGGCATGGAAGGAATTCGCGACGGAAATGCCCTGGCTCAACGCGAGCCACCGAGTACTGCTCCGCCTTGCCTGCCTCTGGACGGCCCGGATGGATGACCCGAAAGCCGAGTTCGGCGTGTCAGCAACCCAGGCGCTCAGCTCGATTCTTTCGAAGCTGGGCGCCACACCTGTGGATGAATCGAAGGTCTCGCATGGCGGTGACGAAGAAGACCAGGGCGAAGAATTCTTCGGTGGCCCCAGCTCCGGCCGACCGCACTAAGGCGTATGCGCTGGATGTGGTGGCTGGCCGGATCGTTGCCGGCCCTCATGTCCGAAACGCCTGCCGGCGCCACCTGCAGGATCTGATAGAAGGCCCCGAACGGGGCCTTTACTTCGACCACGGGGCTGCCGAGTACGCGTTCCGCTACTTCGAGAACGTCTTGATGCTCTCCGAGGGTCAGTTCGAGGGCCGCAAGTTCGAGCTGCACCCTTCGCAGGCGTTCATCATCGGCTCGCTCTTTGGCTGGAAGGGCGCAGACGGGCTTCGCAGGTTCCGTCGCGCGTACATCGAGCAGGGAAAGGGCAACGGAAAGAGTCCGCTGGCCGGTGGGCTGGGCCTGCTGGGGATGACGGCCGCAGGCGAGGCCGGCGCACAGATCTACTCGGCGGCAGCGAAGAAGGACCAGGCGGGCATCCTGTTCGCCGACGCGGTGAAGATGGTCAAGAAGTCGCCGCTCCTGGCCAAGCGCATTGAGTTCGCTGGCGGTGAGGGTCGGGAGTTCAGCATGGCGCACCACGCCAGCGCGAGCTTCTTCCGGCCGGTGTCGCGCGATACGGGACGCACCGGGTCCGGTCCGCGACCGTTCTTCGTGCTGGTCGACGAGGTGCACGAGCTTCCCGACCGGCGAATCATCGAAATGCTGGAGCGCGGCTTCAAGTTCCGGCGCGAGCCGCTGCTCTTCATGATCACCAACTCCGGCAGCGACCGAACTTCGGTGTGCTGGGAGGAGCACGAGCATGCGGTAAAAGTCGCCGCCGGCCACACCGAGGCGGTGAACGATCCGACCTTCGTCGGCGACGTGATCGATGACCGCACCTTCAGCTACGTGTGCAGCTTGGACGACGGGGACGACCCGCTTGAGGACCCCAGCTGCTGGGCAAAGGCCAATCCCCTGTTGGGGGTAACTATTACCGAGCAGTACCTGGCGGATGTGGTGGCGCAAGCCAAAGCGATCCCCGGGTCTCTCAACGGAATTCTTCGTCTGCACTTCTGTGTGTGGACCGATGCGGAGACCGCTTGGATGACGCGCCCAACGCTGGAACCGGCGCTGGCCGACTTCGACCCGCGCGTGCATGAGGGACGCAAGGTTTACCTCGGCCTGGACCTGTCGCAGGTTCGCGATATCACCGCGCTGGCGGCGGTGGTGGAGACCGGCACAGTGCCGGTGGAGGTTGAAGTCGAGGGCGAGAAGCTCGTCATCGAGAAGCCCACATTCGACGCCTGGATTGAGGCTTGGACGCCCGGCGACACGCTGGACGCGCGGCAGCTGCAGGACAAGCTGCCATACCGCACGTGGGTCAATGGTGGATACCTGCACGCGCCACAAGGGCAGGCCATCAACTTCCGGCATGTGGCCCAGGTCGTGGCGGAGTACGACAACCGGTATGACGTGCAGCTGGTCGCGTACGACCGCTACGCGTTCCGCAGGTTCGAGGAAGAGGTCAACGACATTGGCTTGTCGGTGACCTTCGCCGAGCACCCGCAGGGCGGCTGCAAGAAGGGCAAGCCTCTGCAGGCCGCGGTCGAGGCCGCAGAGCAGTCGGGACAGCCGGCGCCCGAAGGCATGTGGATGCCCGGATCGCTACGCCTGCTGGAGGAGGCGCTGCTGGAAGGCCGCCTGCGCCTGCGCCGGAACCCCGTTCTGGTGTCCGCAATCATGTCCGCCGTCATCGAATCGGACCGCTGGGGCAACAGCTGGCTGTCGAAGGCCAGGTCGGCAAACAAGATCGACGCCGCCGTGGCCCTTTGCATGGCCATCGGAGCGGCACACGCCATGCCACCGGATGCCGGCGGCATAGACGACTACCTGGAAAACGGCTTCTTTGGACTGATCGGATGACTACCTTTCGTTGGTACAACCCGCTGAGCTGGCGGTTCTTCGGATACGACGACCCTGCCACCGGCAACTACGTGGAGGTCGATCTATCCACCGGTGGCCGAGGCACCAAGGCTGGCGTCCGGGTGACGCCCAAGAAGGCGCTGACGGTCAGCATCGTCTGGTCGTGCGTGAAGGTGCTGTCCGAGTCTGCCGCGGGGCTGCCTTGGAAGCTGTATGAGGACGCGGGCGGCCTCCGCCAGCTGGTCAGAGGGAGCAGCCCGCAGAGGCGCCGTCTGCTTCGCCTGCTGAGCAAGCCGAATCCGTTCATCAAGTGGCTGGACCTGATCAAGGCGGTCGTGGTGAACATGGCGCTGCGCGGCAATGCCTTCGCCATCATCCAACGTGACGACGGTGGTGGATGGATCGGCCTGATTCCCGTGCCGGTGGATAGCGTCCGCATCGACACAGACGACGGCCTGATCTACTGGGCGACGATCAACGGCAGCGAAACGCCGGTCTCGCCGCAGAACATGCTGCACTTCAAGCTGTTCAGCCCAGATGGCATCACTGGCCTGTCGCCAGTCGAGTATCAAGCCGAAACCATCGGCCTAGCGCGCGCTGCGCAGGACTGGTCCGCCCGGTTCATGCGCAAGGGTGGTTTCACCGGTGGATACATCATCTATCCCGGCTTCCTGACCAAGGAGCAGCAGGCGCAGATCAAGGCGAAGTTGCCGGATATCCGTCAGGGCGATGTAGACGACCTCGGCAAGATGGCCATCCTGCAGGGCGGCCCGACGATCACGCCGGCCGGACTGACCCAGAAAGACAGCCAGTTCATCGAATCGCAGCAGTTCCAGGAAGAGGCGCTCGCCGGCATCTGGGGCGTTCCGCTGTACCTGACGAACCGCGCTCGCTCCACGTCGGTGCTGGGCTCCAATCTGGAGCAGCAAACCAGCGGCTTCGTCACCTTCGGCCTGAAGCCATACCTCGATGCCATCGAGAGCGAGATCAACGACAAGTTGTTCGCTGATGGCGACATGTTCGTGGAGGCTGTCGTGGAGGGCCTCCTGCGGGCCGACAGCGGCGCCCGTTCTACCTACTACAAGACGGCCCTCGGCGGCTCCGGCGGCTCGGGCTGGATGACCATCAACGAGGTCAGGGTGAAGGAGAACCTTCCTGTGCTGGAAGGCGAGCAATACAACCAGGTCACACGGTGGACCAGCAACAAGCCCGATTCCAGTAACGACGACCCAACGGGAGATCCCGCCAATGCTTAGCAAGTATTCCTGCCCTTTCGAGGTAAAGGCGGCAGATGATGCCGGCAACTTCGAGGGCTATGCCTCGGTGTTCAACAACGTGGATCTCGGCGAGGACCTGATCCTCCCTGGCGCCTTCGTCAAGGTGAAGACGACTCGGACTGGCCGACTGCGCCTGGCGCTGTACCACAACCTGACCCGGCTGATCGGCGATGCCGAGTTCAAACAGGACGGCAACGGCCTGCACTTGAAGGGCAAGGTCAACCTCAACGTCAGCTACGCCAAGGACGCCTACGAGCTGATGAAGGCCGGCACCTTGGACGAAATGTCAGTCGGCTTCAACACCTTGGAGGACGCGATTGAGAACCGCGAAGGACGTCGGGTGCGCGTCATCAAGAAGGCCGAACTGTGGGAGGCATCGGTTGTCCCATTCGGCATGAACCCGGATGCACAGGTGATGAGCGTCAAGTCCGACGTTCGCGCCTTCGAATCAGCCCTGCGCGAACGCATGGGGCTGTCCCAGAAAGAGGCGGCGGCCGTCGCCTCGCTCGGCTTTCCCGCGATCCACCGAGACGGTGGCATTGGGGACACGGAGACCGTGAAGCAGCTGCAGAAACTCGGCAACTCCATCCAATCCATCTTTGAAGGAATGAACTAATGCCGGACAATATCATTGAGATCCGCGAAGGCCTGGAAAAGCAGCTGAAGGACGGCTTCGCCGGCCTGCAGAAGAAGTACGACAGCGCCTCGGCCGAGATCGAAAAGGGCAACCAGGTCACCACTGACCTGAAGAAGCAGATTCAGTCCGCCACCGACGAGATCCAGAAGGTCGTCGACAAGGTCCTGAAGCTGGAAGAAAAGGGCATCGGCCTGGGCAACCAGCCCGGCACCAAGAAGGGCTTCATCGACTTCATCAAGGGTAACGACGAGTACAAGTCGCTGATCGGCCGCGAGAAGTCGGCTGCGGAGATCGAGATCCAGAAGGACGAGCTCGCGTCCATGCAGGAGACCAAGGCGGTCACCAGCGCAGGCATCGTCGTGCCGAACTACGACCCGACGATCCAGCCGGGCATCCGTCAGGAACTGCGCATCCGCGACCTGATCCCGTCGATCTCCGTCACCGGCCAGAGCTACACCTACTTCCGCGAGAAGCTGCACACCCGCGGCGCCGGCCCGGTCGGCGAAGGCACGGCCAAGCCGCAGAGCAACGTCACCTTCGAGCAGAAGACCGACCTGGTGAAGAAGCTGGCGGTCTGGATCCCGGTCACCGACGAAGCGCTGGACGACGTGCCGCAGATGTACGGCTACCTGCAGCAGCTGCTGCGTTACGACCTGAAGCTGGAAGAAGAAGTCCAGATCCTGAAGGGCGACGGCCTGGGCAACAACCTGCCCGGCCTGATGACTGACGCCACGCTGTTTGATGACGCCCTTTCGAAGGCAAGCGACACCTCGATCGACACTGTCCGCCGCGCAATCTATCAGGTGCGCAAGCAGTCGAAGCTGTCGGCCGACGCCACGGTGATGACCGAACTGGACTGGATGAACATCGAGCTGGAGAAGGACAGCCAGAACCGCTACCTGTTCGCCAACCTGCAGGGCTTCGTTACCCCGATCCTGTGGGGCCGGCCGGTGGTCGCCTCGGACAGCATGGACGAAGGCGACGGCACCACCACCGGTGGCGAGTTCCTGGTCGCCAACTTCCAGCGCGGCGCCACGATCTACGACCGCATGAGCTTCCTGTTCAAGGTCGGCCTGATCAACGACGACTTCGTGAAGAACCAGCGCGTGCTGCTGGTCGAAGAGCGTCTGGGCCTGGCCAAGCGCCGCATCGAGGCATTCGTGAAGGGCCGCTTCAAGCCGCAGGCGTGATAGCGAGCTGATCCCGAAAGAGGCCGGCCACGCGCCGGCCTCTCTCTTTCGATACGGAGCAGGAACATGAAGATCAAAGCTCAATGGGGCTTCCGCGGCGACGCCCTGAAGCTCAATGCAGAGTCTGCCGATGTGAAGGCCGGCCAGGTGTTCGAAGACGTGGATCCGGAATACGGGCACGTGCTGGTAGGCAAGGGCCTGGTGGTGCAGATTCCGGAAGGCACTGCGCCCAAGGAGACGAAGCCGGCCAAGCCTGCCGAGCTGAAGGCGGGCGAGGGCAGCGACGTGGTCCCAACCACCAACAGCGACGGAGCGACAGACGCGGCAGGCACCCAGACGGCCGGTGGTGAAGCGTCCGGCGGTGCTGGTCCGGCCGACGCCGTCAGCGATGCTGCCGCAGGCGGTCCGACCACTTCCGATCAGGGCGGCGACGATAAGAAAGCGCTCTTGATTCAGCAGCTCGAGGCCGCCGGCGTTGAGTTCGATCGCCGCTGGGGTGCTGCCCGCCTGGAGGCAGCGCTCGCTGAAGCCCAGAAGAAGGATCCCGCGTAATGGCCGTCACCCTCGATCTGGAGCTGGTGCGCAAGCAGTGCAACATCGTTGCCGACGTGGACGACGCCCTGCTGCAGCAGTACGTGGCAGCGGCGTTGGCACACATCGAGCAGCACTGCGACCGGAAGCTGGTCGAGGGCGAGCCTGCCGCCCCGGATGAGATGAAGCTGTCGCCAGACGTGATGCAGGCCGCACTTCTTCTGGTGGGACACTGGGTTTCTAATCGCGAGGCGATCATCGTCGGTGAGGTCTCGACCGAGATTCAGTTCGGTGTGGAGCGCCTCCTTTGGTACAGGAAGGCATTCTGATGCGTGCTGGCAAACTGCGCTGGAGGCTTCTGCTGCAGCGTCCCGAGAAGACACGTGACGACTACGGCGAGGAAACTTTGACGTTCGTCAACGTCGGGGAGGTCATGTGCGGAGATGAGCCGCTTTCTCTTCGGGGTACGGCGGCTGTCCTCGGGGTCGAGTCAGGATCGATCAACGCCCCGGTGTTGCGGTGGTTAACGATTCGGCACAGGGGCGATATCGCCGAGGAATGGCAAGTTGTGCGTCAGACGGGCGATCGGGCTGGGGTTCCGATGACGGTCATCGCGGTTCGAGATGGCGAGCGGCCTGACGAGATGAACCTTATCGCGAGGTACAGGCGTGTCTGACTTCGATATCCACATCACTGGCCTGAGCGAGCTAGAGACGGCGCTTCTGGAGCTCTCTGATCGGGCCGCCCGCCGGGCGCTCCGAAAGGGCATGCGCCGCGGAGCAATCGTGGTCAGAAACGACGCACGCAACCGCGTCAGGATCGCGCGGGGCAAGCTGCGTCGATCGATCCGCGTTCGGGAGCGCAGCGACGAGCAGGGCTGGATGCGGTTCGCCGTGGAGGTTCCGCGATCGGCCTTCTACGGCAAGTTTGGCGAGTACGGCACATCGAAAATGGCCGCCTGGCCATTCATGCGGCCTGCAGCGGAGTCGAAGACCGAGGAGGCCGTTGGCACCATGCGCGATGCCCTCGGCGAGGCGATTGTTGACGAGATGCGGAGGACCCGCCGATGAACCTCGATATCCGCCTCACGGCGGCAGCCGCCACGATCACCGCAGCCTTCTACCCGTTTCCTGCCCCGAAGGACCGCCCGCCGTTGTACGTGACGTATCAGCGTGCAGGCGGCAAACGACACACGACCCTGAACTCTGGCGCCGGTGCCGAGAGAGGCACGTTCCAGATTGATGTTTGGGGTCCGAAGAAGGGGCCAGTGAGGGAACTTGCTGAGCAGCTCAAGGATGGTCTGCCGGACCTGCTGAAGGTAGGTGAGATCACCGACAACCCCGATGACTACGAGTCGGATACCTCGCTGCACCGCGCCAGCTTTGACGTAACCGTTTGGGCCTGACGGCCGCCGAACCCTGCAACCACCATGCCGCCTCCGGGCGGCTTTTCTTTACCCCAAGGAGCCAACATGGCCACGAATGAAGCGATCTCCGCGCAGGACTCTGCGCTCTATGTGAAGAAGGGCACTGCGCCCACCACGCCGAACGATCCGGCCGGCTACACCGAGGTCGACGGCCTGACGGGCTTCCCGTTCGGCCGCGGCCAGGCCAACACCCTGGACGCCACCAACCTGAAGTCCAAGCAGGTCGAGAACATCGCCGGTCTGGCTGGCGGCCAGACGGTGCAGGTTGCTGGCCACCGCTGGCCGGTTGGCAAGTCGGCCGGCCAAGAGATCCTGCGCGATGCCGACCAGGATGAGGACCTGCACTTCCTGATGGTGCTGCCGACCGGCGATGCGGCCACCTTCGTCGGTAAGGTGGCCGGCTTCAACGTCACCCCGGGCACCAACGCCGTGCTGACCTTCACTGCGGACCTGCTGCCGCGCGACTTCACCATCGTCACCCTCCCGACCGGACCGTAAGCCATGACCCTGTTGAACAAGAGCCAGATCCTCGCCGCATCCGACCGCAAGACTGAAGACCTCGAGGTCAAGGAGTGGGGCGGCACCGTCCGTATCTCCACCATGTCGGCCAGCGACCGCGACAAGTGGGAGCAGGACACCTACGGCGGCGAGAAGACCAAGACCGAGGACTTCCGCGCTCGCTTCGTCGCCCTGTGCCTGGTGGATGAGAAGGGCGACCGACTGTTCACCGACAAGGACGTGGCGCAGCTGGGCGCCAAATCGGCTGCGGCCCTGGACCGCGTGTTCCGTGCAGCGCAGAAGCTCAACGCCTTGGGCGATGCTGCGATCGAGGCCGCTGAAAAAAACTGACGAGCCGGCCTGAGCGCCGGCTTCAGTTTCGGATCGCGTGGCGCCTCGGCTTCCCGCATCCTGACCAGATGCTGGCGGGGATGGACTCCCGCCAGCTGACGGAGATGTACGCATTCGCCCGTATAGAACCGCTGGACCAGCCCCTCCAGGACATGCTGGCCCAGCTGACCGACGTACTGGCCCGGGTCCATGGTAATGAGACCAGCCCGAGGGACTTCCTGCTGGTCCGCGAGGCCCGGCCACCGGTTGATGAAGGTGCGGCCCGCGCCCAGCGGATTGCTGAGCTGTTCCAAGCTGCTGCCGCGAAGAACACGGTCAATTGAGGGTGTGGAAAGAATCCCTACCTCTGCCCGGTTCGCATGTAACGTTTCGCCTTGGCGATGGCTTCGTACTGATTCGGTTGGCAGCCGAAGATATTTGCGCACCAGGCCTTTGTACGGATCTGATATTTACCGCCGTCGAGGGGTTCCTTCGTGATGCTGAAGGCGAGACTAGGCGATGCGTCAGTAGGGTTGTAGGTTTCGATTACTGTGTCGTTCTGAATCTGCAACTTAAAGCCCGCATTGGCGCTCACGAAGTACGTTGCGCGCTCCCAAATGGTCTTGCACTCGGCTTCGCTGTTGCAATACAGCGGTTCGTTCAACTCGCTTTGCAGATCGGGTGGAAGTTTCGAACCTGGCGGCGATGTAGCGCAGCCGGCCAACAGCATTACTGCCAGAATGTTGATGTGGCGCATTAGTCCCCCTATCGCGACGGATGTTCGCCTCGTCATATTGCCGCTGAGCGGGGGGCGGTGTACAGCCCAGCTCGTCGAAACTGCGCCCCCACAGCCAGCGCGCCACAGCCGCTTAACCCTCAGCCCGCCGCTCGGCGGGCTATTTATTGCCCGGAGTAAAACGTGTCATCAACTGCCGCAACCATTGATGTGCAGCTGCGGGCTAACACCGCTGCCTATCGTGCGGAGATGGTTAACTCCGCACGGACCACCACGCAGCAGCTTGGCCTAATCCGTAAGGAAGCCTCCCAGACAGCGGTTTCGATCGCGAACCTCAACAGGGCAGCGATCGGGTTCGTAGGCTTCGAAGCGGTCAAGAACGGGGTGTCGGCGCTGCTGGACGCACAGAAGTCGATCCAGCAGATCCATTACGGTCTCATGGGTGCAACGGGGTCCGCTCAAGCAGCAGACAAGGCTTATGGATTCGTCGCGCAGACGGCGAAGGACCTTGGCCTGAACTTGGAGGAGGCCGGCAAGAGCTTCACCAGTATGTCGGCGGCTGCTACAGCGAACGGCATTGCCATGAAGGATCAGCAAGAGCTGTTCCGGCAGCTGTCGCGCTCGGCGACGGTGATGCACCTGACCAGTGAGCAGATGGGACGAGCCACCACGGCGCTTGGGCAGTCCTTCAGCAAGGGCAAGTTCCAGGCCGAGGAGCTACGGCAGCAGCTTGGCGAAGCAATCCCCGGCATCGTGCCACGCTTTATGCAGGCGGTTGCTAAGATGAACGAAGGAACGGCTCTTGCTGGCAAGTCCTTCGACAAGCTCCTCCAGGACGGTGACCTGAGCGTCCAGAAGTACCTGCCAGCGATGATCAAGGCGCTTGAAGCGTCCGGTACTGGAGCGGAAGAGGCGGCGAAGGGACTAAGCGCTGAGCTGAATCGCCTTTCCACGGCGTGGTTCAACTTGAAGGTCAAGGCTAGCGGCGGGGTGTTCAGCGACGCCGCCATCTCGTCCGTTCGATTCATGGCCGAGAATTTGGAGAACGTCGCCGGTGCGGCGACGGTGGCTGCGGGTGTCATCGCTGGCCGTCTCGTCGGCGTCGGTGCTGGCAAGGCATATAGCGCTGTCGCTACACCGATCACCGATCGGATGGCTGCATCCAGCCAGGCATCGGACTTGGCAAACGTCGCGCGGGAGCGTGTCAAGGAGGCTGCCGCAACAGTCAACCAGGCAAGGGAGTCTGTACGCCTTACCACGACGTGGAAAGCCCAAGCTGCAGCCGCCCAAGATACTGCTCGGGGCCAGTTGGCTGTGGCTGCGGCTGCCCACGAAGCGGCACAACGGACGCTAGAACACCAGCAGGGCGCGGCAACGCTGTCTGCCAACCTGCGGGCGCAGAAGGAGGCTCAAGCCGCAGTGGTTGTTGCCCAACGCAACCTTGAGCGGGCCCAGCTCGAGTACAACGCAGCATCTCTGTCCGGAACGCGAGCTGATGCAGCAGCTACCGCGGCGAAGGGGCGGCTGATCCTGGCCCAAGAGGCTGCTGCCGTAGCAACCAACAACCTCACTGCGGCGCGCGGGAGGGAGGTCGCTGCGGCGTCGGCATCCTCACTCGGCGGAATGCTGGCTGGCGGACTGCGCAGTGCAGGTAGCGGCTTGTTAGCGCTGGCTGGTGGCCCATGGGGCGCAGCAGCGATCGCCATTGGGGCGCTCGGCATCGCGTATGTGGATGCCCAGAAGAAGGCCGAGGCGGCAAGGGCTGAGTTCGACGCACAAGTTAAGTCGATGGACACGCTTCGTGTCGCCATCCAGGACACCTCAGCCGAATATGGGCGGATGGATGGTTCCAAGTCGATACGCTCCGCTGCTGAGGACTGGAACCAGTACGGCGTGGCAGTGCGCAAGGCCGATGCCGAGATCGAGAAGGTCAAGAAGGAGATTGCAGACTACCGTCGGGATATAGAGGCGGCTAAAGACCAGTTGGAGATGGGTGGCGGCGGGTTGGGAGTTGGCTTCTACACCACCAAGCTGGAGGATGCCCAGGCTCGACTGCAGCAGTTGTCGAAGGAGACGGAATCGACTCGCGCTGCCTTCCAGACGCTGGAGGGACAGTTGAAGAAGTCGATGGATCCCGACCTATTCGAGAAAATGCGCCAGGCGGCATTGAACGCAGACGACGTGAAGTTCGACAGCCTTCGAGCAAAGCTCGACAGGACTAGTCAGGCGGCTCTGGATGTATACCTCGCTATTGAGAAGATCAATAGCGCAGGTCGCGACGATATCTGGGATCGCAAGGTTGCACGTCTCAAGCGCGAGCAAGGAGAGCTAGCCGCTTGGGATGCAGAGCGACTCAAGGACTTTGCCGCAAAGGGAAATATCAAGCTTGATGGGATATCGCCGGCCTCGTTGGCGGACCCCGATGGGATGGCGGCGAAGATGGCTCTTTCCGCACTGACCAAAGATCAGCAGCGTGAGTATCGCGAACAACGGGCTGCAGTTGCGGAGAGCATCGCGGCCGAGAAGGAATGGAAGGAGTCGAAGAAAGACACCGCGAAGGCCACCCGTGAGTCGTTGAGCGAGTCCAAGGCTCAGGAGAACCAGTACACCTCGATCATGGACCGGATCAAGCGGCAGATCGCTCTGGATAAGGAGCAGATGGGCCTGACCGACGACATGACGGCGGCGCAGAAGATCCAGGTGGTCGTCACGAACGAGATGGCCTCAGCCAAGAGCAAGCTCAGCGATGAGGAGAGGAAGCGCGTCAAGACGCTGCTTGACGAGGCGGTCGCACAAGGCAAAGCACTGGCAGCCCAGGAATCGGCGAAGAAGGCCGCGCAGGACCTGCTGCGGCTGCAGAAGGAGTTGAACGAGGCGGCAGTCACGCAGCAGCAGGGGAACGATATCGACCTGGCGGCTATCGGCACCGGTAGCGAGCAGATGGAGCGCATGCGCCGGCAGCATCAACTCAAGGAAGAGTACGACCGCAGGCTGTCAGCGCTGAACGACCGCAACGCCAGCGCCAACAACGGCAATGGCTATAGCAAGGAGCAGTACGCGCAGCAGCTGGCGGAGCTGGACAAGTACCACCAGGACGCGCTGGAGCGTGAGGCTCAGTACCAGGAGGCGCGGCAGCGCTACATCGGGGACTGGAGGGAGGGGGCATCACGCGCCTTCTCCGACTATGCCGCCACCGCAGCGAATTCCGCCGAGTTGGCCAACCAGGCATTCACCAACGCCTTCCAGAGCATGGAAGATGCGTTTGTGAACTTCGCTTTGACCGGGAAGCTGTCGTTCAAGGACATGGCTCGATCGATTATTGCCGACCTGTCCAGGATCGCGGCCAAGCAGGCGATTGTCGGGATTGTCAGATCGATAGGGCAGGCGTGGGGCCCCCAGATCACCGGCTTCGACTCAGGTGGCTACACGGGGCATGGTGGTCGCCTTGAGCCGGCCGGCATCGTACACAAGGGCGAGGGCGTTCTCAGTCAGGATGACATGCGGGCGTTGGGTGGTCCTAGCGCGTTCCATTCGCTGCGTGCCTCACTCCGCCGTGGCTATGCCGTTGGCGGAATTGGCGGCGATGCCCCAACCTCGGCACCGGTTGCCCTGGGTGGTAGCGGCGGCGGCCGAGGCGGCGACGTGAACGTGGAGATCAACATCGCGGGCGACGGGAACGCCAATGTCCAGTCGAACCAACCGCTGATGCAGCAGTTCGGCAAAGAGATCGGCCAGTTTGTAGAGGCCAAGTACCGCGAGCTGCAAACCCGCGACCTCCGTTCGGATGGGATTCTCGGTAGCAGGCTCCCTAAGCGCTAGAGGCCGGAAACCCCAGTATCACAGAGGTGAAGACTATGAAGGAAACGTTCGACTGGCCCGTGAGGGTCGGCGTGCAAGGCTCTGGGCGATTCGCAGTGCTGTCATCTGCGTTCGGTGACGGCTACGCCCAAACGGCGGCAGATGGGCTGAACAACGAAAGGCAGCAATGGCCGGTATCGTTCGTGGGATACGGAGCAGATATAGAGCCGATTCTCGCGTTCCTCCGAGCGAGAAAGGGGGCGGAGTCCTTTCTGTGGACTCCGCCCCTTGGGCAGCAAGGGCTCTACACCTGCAAGGAGTACAGCGTGACAGCGCACGGCAACGACGTACACACGCTTTCCGCCACCTTCGAACAGACGTTCCAGCCGTAAGGAGAGAACATGGCGCTTCAACCTATCAATATCGATACCGTCCAACCGAACGGCAAAAAGGGCGATCCAGCCAGGATTGCCTTCGGGAAGGTCAACGATAACGACGCGTACCTCGACGGACGGATCAGTACCGTCGCCACAGCTGCGGCCACCGCGGACACGAAGGCGACCAATGCTGGTTCTGCAGCAGCGGCGGCTGTTCCGAAGGCTGGTGGTGAAGTGGGCGCTATGACGGGGACGCTCGTCATGCGAGGCGGCGGAACGGCAGTTCGTCGCGCGAACCTCTTTCACAATGCGAATTCCTCGAATGATTTCGGAGCCAAGTGGACACTGTCCTATAACGCCAGCAATAGCGATCTGGCCGGCGTGTTCTTGGTCCCCACGGGGGCCAATGGATTCGAATCCCAGTTCCAAGTCTGGTTGAAGGATGGAGATTTCTTCAACTCCGCATACGTGTCGATGCTGGTTGTTACCCGGCAGAACGTCTCATTCCGTGGCAACAACCTCTGGCATGCAGGGAACACCACCGTGGATGCCAACAACTTCATCAAGAGAGCCTGAAAATGGAGCCCACCTGCACTGCAGCGTTCAACATCCAGCCTGACGGCGGGATCGTACTCGATGGGGACCATGCTCCTGGGACAAGCATCGGATGCTCGTTTGATGCCCTGGGCATCGCGTGCACTCGCGTTGCGACTGGCGTGTATCGGGTAGCAGGTCCGGGGATCCATCCGGCTACCGGCTGGCGCGCGAGCGTGTACCGCGACGAGAACGACGAGCAGACCATTCGCCTGGCCATCCAGCAGGAGGCGGGTGCGGTGCTTTACCTGGGCACCGATCCGGCAACCGGAGAGGCAAAGGACATTGTCTACTTGCTGACGGTACGTGTCGTCGTTGACGTTACGGAGGTCGAACAAACCGAGGATGCGGAGGTCGATGCGCCATGATCACCGCAGATGCCCAGCAGCTAGAGCCAGGTGGCCGCATCACGGTCTATGAACTGGACTGCAGCAGCTTCGGCGCTGATCAGCTGTTCTTCCACCAGCACCTGCAGTCGGGGGTGATCTGGTGGCAAGGGCAAGAGTATGGCGCTTGGCCAATCGAGGCTTCCGGCTTTGAGCGAACCAGCGATCAGCCGCCGATGCCGCGGCTGAGGGTCGGCAACCTGGATGGCCGGATCGGCTACATGTGCCGGCTATTCGGCGACCTAGCCGGTGCCAGAGTCATCCGCCGGCAGACGCTGGTGAAGTACCTGGATGCGGCCAACTTCCCCGAAGGCAATCCGTTGGCCGATCCCGGCGAGCATTTCCCGGATGAGATCTGGTTCATCGAGCGAAAGGTGTCTGAGACGGCTGAGATGGTTGAGTTCGAGCTGACCACCGCAATCGACCTCAATGGCGAGCAGCTGCCTGGTCGCCAGATCATTGCCGGGGTGTGTGGCTGGCTGATCCGTGGCGGATACCGGGGGCCATTCTGTGGCTACACCGGGTCGGCCTACTTCGACATCAACGACAACCCCGTGACGGATCCAGCCAAGGATGTATGCGCCGGCTTGGTGCGCAGCTGCAAACGACGGTTCGGTGAGGACAAGCCTCTGCCCTATGGCGGCTTCCCCGCTGCCGGCCTACTCAGAAGCTGAACTGGACGCACGCTTTACCACTTCCAGCCCGCCGCGTGCGGGCTTTTTCATGGGCGAAACCATGCTACAGAGCACCCTGCAGGCCATCCAGGCGCACGCCATGGCCGAGTATCCGCGTGAGTGCTGCGGCCTGATCGTGGCCGGCAGCGATGGCGAGGCCTACATCCCGTGTCGGAATGTGGCCACCACACCCAGCGAACACTTCCGGCTGCCGGCGGAGGACTTTGCCGACGCCGAGGACCGAGGCGAGGTGCTGGCCGTTGTGCACAGCCACCCGAACGCCCCCGCCATAGCTTCAGATGCCGATCGGGTCATGTGTGAGGCAAGCGGCCTGCCATGGCACATCGTCAGCGTTGGCCAGGTCACCGGTGCCGATCCCGAGTGCGGAGATTTCCAAACCATCGAGCCCTGTGGCTACGAGGCGCCGCTAGTGGGTCGCCAGTTCGCTCACGGCGTGCTGGATTGCTACAGCTTGGTGCGGGACTTCTATGCCCGAGATATGGGCATTCGGCTCAGTGAGTACGAGCGGGAGGACGACTGGTGGGAGAAGGGGCAGGATCTCTACAGCCTGGATCGCCTGCGCGCCGAGGGCTTTGACCTGATCCAGGGCGAGCCACAGCGTGGCGATATGGTGCTGATGCAGATCCGCTCAGAGGTGCCTAACCATGCCGGTGTCTACCTTGGCAACGGTCAGATGCTGCATCACCTGCATGGGCGGCTGTCCGAGGCCGTGATCTACGGCGGCATGTGGACAGAACGAACCCGCTTCATTGTCCGGCATCGGGAGGTCGGTCATGGTTGATGCCATTACCCGCCATATGTATGGCGAGCCCCGTCTGCGCACCATCCGCCTGTACGGTCGACTTGGTGCTCGCTTCGGCCGCAAGTTCCGCCTAGCTGTCTCCAGCCCAGCCGAGGCGATCCGGGCGCTGTGCGTTCTGCTGCCAGGCTTCAAGCAGTACCTGATGGCCGCGAAGGGAAGCGGCATGGAGTTTGCCGTCTTCGTCGGGCGCCAGAACTTGGTCAAGGAGCAGCTAAAAGACCCTCCAGGCGACGACGACATTCGCATCGCCCCGGTGATGGTTGGCGCCAAGCGCGCTGGAGCCCTACAGACGATCGTGGGCGCGGTACTCATCGTGGTGGGCGCCATCCTCTACTACACCCCGGTAGGTGTGCCCTTGATCAAGTTGGGTGTGGCCATGGCCGCCGGCGGCATCGTGCAGATGCTCTCGCCGCAGCCAACGGGACTCGGGGCAAAAGATAGCCCTGAGAATACCCCGAGCTACAGCATGAACGGCGCCGTCAACACGCAGGCGCAAGGCAATCCCGTGCCTTTGGCCTACGGCGGACATGACACCAAGGGAATGTTCACGGGCTCGGCAGTAATCAGCGGTGGCATTTACGCAGAGGAGCAGCAGTGAACGCAGCAATCATGTCTCAGCCGACGCAGCTGGCGCGTGCCTGCTCGGTCGCAGCAATCGCCGGTGCCGGTGGCAAAGGAGGCGGGAATGCCCGGACGCCTGTCGAGACGCCCGACAGCCTGCATTCCATTTCCTACGCGAAGATTCTTGACCTGACCAGCGAAGGCGAGATCCGCGGCCTGGTGGCGGGCAACCAGTCCGTCTACCTCAATGAGGTGCCGATCCAGAACAGCGACGGCACACTTAACTTTGCGGGCGTCCGCGTTGAGACTCGCGCTGGCACGCAGGATCAGGAGTACATTGCCGGCTTCCCATCGGTCGAGAACGAAGTCACGGTGGGGGTCGAGTTGCGCAGCAATGCGCCCGTCGTGCGGAGCATCTCCGGAGCAGACCTGTCGGCCGCCCGTATCCGGTTCGGCGTACCTGCGCTGCAGCGGCAGAACAGCGAGAACGGTGACACCGAAGGCTACGCGATCGAGTACGCCATCGACTTGTCCACGGACGGTGGTGCCTTCAGCACGGTGCTGACCAACGCCTTTCGCGGCAAGACAACCACCGAGTATCAGCGCAGCCACCGTATCGATCTTCCTGCCGGGTCTCAGTGGCAGGTTCGTATCCGCCGCCTCACCCCGAATGCCAGCAGTTCATTGATCGCCGATACGGTCAATGTGCTGTCGCTGACCGAGATCATCGACGCCAAGCTGCGCTATCCCAACTGCGCCTTGGCTGCTGTGCAGGTTGATGCAAGCGCCTTCCAGAACATCCCGTCCAGGGCCTACCAGATCTGGGGCCGCATCATTCGCGTCCCGAGCAACTACGATCCGATCAGCCGCGGCTACACCGGCGTGTGGGACGGAACTTTCAAGTCAGCATGGACGAACAACCCGGCATGGGTGTTCTTCGACATTGTCACCAACAACCGGTTCGGGCTTGGCAACCGCATCCCATTGGATTGGGTCGACAAGTGGCGTTTGTATGAAATCGCACAGTACTGCGATCAGCTGGTCAGCGATGGCGTCGGGGGTATGGAGCCCCGCTTTACCTGCAGCTTGTACCTGCAGACCAGATCTGACGCCTACCGGGTGCTGCAGGACATGGCCAGCATGTTCCGCGGGATCAGCTTCTATGCCGGTGGCCAGGTCATGGCTGCAGCCGACATGCCAAAGGACCCGGTCTACACCTATAGCCAATCCAACGTGGTGGAAGGAAAATTCACATATGAGGGCAGTGGCCGCAAAGCCCGGCACACCGTAGCGCTGGTGTCCTGGACTGACCCGGACGACTTCGGCCGGCAGAAGGTCGAGCCCGTGCAACTGTTGGGCGCTAAATTCGGCATTGCCCGGTATGGCGTGAACCAGGTGGAGGTCACGGCGCTGGGTTGCCATTCGCGGTCGCAGGCGCAGCGCGTTGGTAATCACATCCTCTACAGCGAGAACCTGGAAACGGAGACGGTCACGTTCGAGGTGGGCCTGGATGCCCTGAACTGCACGCCGGGTGACGTGATCCAGGTGGGCGATGCCAACCGCGCAGGTCGCCGCAATTCAGGTCGAATCAGCGCCGCTGGCGGGAACAGCCTCACGCTGGACGCTGTGCCGCCGTCAATGCAGGTCGGAGACCTCCTGCGCGCCACGCTGCCGAGCGGCAAGACCGAAGCCCGTACCATCAACGGGATCAACCCAGAGACGCGTGTGGTCACTGTCTCGGCGCCTTGGAGCGCGGTGCCGGTGGAGCAGTCGATCTGGGCAACCGAGTCGGCTGACCTGGTCCTTCAACAGTTCCGCGTCCTGAGCATCGCCGAGACCGAGGGGCTCAACTACCGCATCACCGCGCTGCAGCACCGCCCGGACAAGTTCGCGGCCATAGATGACGGCACCCGGCTGGAGCCGCCGCCGATCAGCATCGTGCCGCCCAGCGTTCAGCCGGCACCGGCCAACGTGCGCATGTCCTCGCATGTGGTGATCGACCAGGGCATTGCAACGCCGGTGCTGACCATCGAGTGGGATGCGGCCGACAAGGCGATTGCCTACGACGTGGAGTGGCGCAGGGATGACTTGAACTGGGTGCGCGCGGGTCGGGTGTCCACGACCAGTGCCGAAGTGCGTGGCGTCTATGCAGGCAAGTACCTGGCCCGGGTGCGATCGGTGAACGCGCTAAATGCGGTGTCGCAGCCAACCCTTAGTGCCCTGACGGACATTCACGGCAAAACGGAGCCGCCGCCGGCGCTCACCTCGCTGACGGCAGCGTCGGTGGTGTTCGGCATCCAGCTGGCCTGGACCTTCCCGCCCGGGGCAACCGACACCGAGCGCACCGAGATCTGGCGCAGCGCGGGCCCGAATCTTGAAAGCGCGACGAAGCTGGGCGATTTCGCCTATCCCCAGAACCGGCACCGGCTCGATGGCCTGGCCGCCGGCGCGAAGTTCTACTTCTGGGGTCGGTTGGTGGACCGCAGCGGCAACATCGGGCCGTGGTATCCCGCTGGCGCTGGTGTCGTGGGCGAGTCGAGCACCGACGTGACCGAGTACGACGCCTATTTCTCTGGCCTCATCAACAAGAGCGCGCTGGGGCGGGAGCTGCTGTCGGAGATCGAGAGCATCAGCAGTATCGCGCCGTTGATCTGGGCCGCAGATGCCACGTACGAATCGGGCCAGACGGTGGTGCACAACGGCAAGATCTGGTTGTGGACCGACGCCGCGCCCGGCAACGAGGAGCCCCCGGGCACGAAGTGGAAGAGCGTCGGTGATGCGGTGGCCGAGGCCGGTGCGTTGGCCGGGCGGATCGATCAGCTGGAGCTGGATGTTACGGAGGTGGACGGCAAGGTCACGGCGGTGGGCAACCGCGTAGATGGCCTGGTGGCGCAATACAGCGCGGAGCACGCCGGCGATGGGGACTGGAACGCGGGCGATGAGGACGCGTTTGCCGGCACGATCACCACGCTTACGGTCATCGCCAGCGGAGACTACGCGCTGGGCCGGCGTGTGGATACCACCGAAGCAGCGGTAGGCGAGACCCGGGCGATGGTGCAGGCCACCTCGCAGGCTCTGGTCGACTTGGACGGACAGATCAGCGCGTCGTACAGCCTGAAGCTGCAGATTGCAGCCAACGGCCAGTACTACGCAGCTGGCATGGGCATCGGCATCGAGAACCAGCCGGACGGCAGCTACCAGAGCCAGGTGCTGTTTACCGCCGACCGTTTCGCGTTCGTCAACCTGGTCAACGGGCAGCTGACCTCGCCGTTCGTGATCCAGGGCGGCCAGACCTTCATCAACCAGGCCCTGATCGGCACCGCGTGGATCACCAGCGCCAAGATCGCCGATGCAGCGATCACCAACGCGAAGATCAGCGGGGCGATCCAATCCGATGACTACTTGCCTGGACAGACTGGCTGGCGGATCAACAAGGCTGCCGGCGGCGGGTTCGAGTTCAATGCCAGTGTAGCCGGCGGGTATCAGCTGAACATCACGAACCAGGGCATTTACATCCGCTACCCGAACGGGAATCTCGCCGTGGAGCTTGGAGTACTGCAGTAATGGTCGACATTGGGCTGAGGGTTCGGACCGAGAGCGGGTACGTGGAGACGTCGGTCACCACCAAGCTATCGAAGATGATCGGGTCGTACACGTTCCCGCTCTACAGTCCTGTGAACTCCAACAACAAGTGGGTGGCTCCGCCCGAGGCGAATGGAGGGCTCGTCGTCAACGACTTCTCAGGCGGCGAGCCTTTCTACTACTTCACCTGCGAGGGCCAACGATCTGTGTACGGGATGCTGGTCCCGTCGGTGACCATCTCGGGTAACAGCATTATCTGGAGCTGGGATCCTGACGTTGTGAACTACCACGTCAGGATGGAGATGTTCCCGAGCAAGCCCACGACGGACACCGTCGGCGGCATCACCCTTCATTACGGGATATACAGCTGATGGCCGTTGGACTACGCGTGCGGAACCAGGGAACCGGGCAGATCCAGATTGGTGCTGGGTATCGGAACTTGCAGCTGGCCAAGTCCGGGACGCTGAACACTGGGACCTTCTCCGGCGGCGGGACCGGCGGCTCGCCGCCGTTTGCGTCATGGTCGCCGAGCGGGGTCCTGGCTTCAACGAGCGGGACCACGAATCTCCACGTCTGCCGCTACATCAACGACAGCGTTGCAACTACGACGGGATTCACTCTGGTTCAGACCGGGGTGACGTGTTTCGTCTACGCCTCCAACCAAGCGCCGAACAAGACACTGGAGTACTACACGTTCAACGCGACCGAGCGTGCGGCCAGCGGACCGGTTGGTCTGCGCATGCGCGGTGAGGACGGCACGGTCTTCTACGACTCCAGGCGCAAGGGCCTACGGGTGCTTCAAGTGGTCGCGCTGCCAACCGTCCCAGGGCCGCCCGTAGAGATCGGCCAGTTCTTCCCAGGGACGAAGATCGGCATTGCCATCCCGTCGCCGCGCTTCTACTACTTCTCGCAGTCACAGGACCGGTGCACCATGAATGCCGATCATTTCCACATGACCAGTGACAACCGGATCTTCCTATCGCGGTTGCAGGTGACTCAACAGACCCTGATCACCAACACCTTCCCGGTGGGCGGTGTGACGATGGGCCCTCAGAACGCCACGATCTTCATCGTGGACCTGACCGAGGTTCCGCTGGGGTTCGGTTGACACAGCGGTATTGTTGGCTGTGGGGACTGGGTCATGTCGCGGATTTGCAAGTACAGCTAGGATGGGCCGGCGAGCAAGGGGCTCGCGATTGAAGAAATGGAGATGTCCGTGAAAGCATGCCTTTTGGGAATTTCGTTGCTTCTGGCAGCCGGAACCGCAGCCTCGGCTCCTGCCAGCCAATCCGATCTGTCCGCCGCGGCAAATGCAGCAGTTCAGATGAGCCCGACGTTGGCCGTGCCGCCCGGAGTGACCTTGAGCGAGGTCCTGCGAATCTACAGACCGAACCTTGGCTCACACATGAGCGTCAACTGGGACTACGGTCCCTCGTTGGAGGCGGGATGGCATATCGAGGGCACATTAGGATTCATCTCCTCGACTCCCTTTGAGAACAGCGCGCCAATTCGTGAGTGTGTATCGCATACTCCTTGGGACACCTTCAGTAGCATCGACGTGAACTGTGAGGGCCAGCCGATGCTCCCCCAGCCGAAGCTGCGGGGCTACATCTCGCAAGCCCAGCTGCCAGGTACTGTTCCCCTGTACCGCTGCCGCCATCTCTGGGAGGGGAAGTCGCGGCATTTTGATACCCTTCGCGCGGATTGCGACGGGGCGCCTGGCGCTATCCTTGACGGTCCTTTGGGTTACGTCTTCATGTGATCCCCTGCTGCCCAGCTACGGCTGGGCAGTTCGAGCGAAGGGCAATAGCAGATCCTCACTGTTGTTCCGGGGCGTATTGACCGCGCGGCTGACCCGGTAGGCCTCCATTGCTGGCGGCTCGCTGGCCAGCAGCATGGCCATGGCGTCGTCCGGGCTCGCCGCCATCCATTCATCGATCTGGCCGGCCTGCAGCCACACCGGCATGCGGTCGTGGATGTTGGCCGAGACGCCGCTGCTGTCGCCGGTGATGATGGTGAAGGTTCCCAGGTTGCCGTCGGGCAGTAGGGGGCTGGTGTCCTCCCACAGGCCGGCAGCCAGCAGCGGCGCTTCTTGAAGGCCGACCGAAATGCTGGCTTGGTGGCCACCGTCTCGATCCGGGCGTTGATGGTCTAGCCCTGCAGCTTCTTGTCCTTCGCCCAGAACCGCAGTAGGCCCCGCGCCATCCGGGTGACCTGCCGGCCTTCGCCGCGGTCCAGAATCACCGAGGCGCGCTGTGTCGGCGCCAGGTTGTAGCTGGGCTGGATCTCGGCCAGGCCGGAGGCAAGGTCAGCCAGCCCCGGCTGGCCGAAGTCGATCACGGGGAGCTGGACGAATCGGCCGCACATGGCAGGAGGGTAGTCCTGCCGGGCGTGCCCAGAATGTGTTGGGCACGGGCCCTGATAGGATCTGGTCTAGACCTCAATGGCAGGAACAGCAGTGGGCAAAAAGGACGTGATAGTGGGCCTTGTGATTCTCCTGATCCTAGCCGTCTCTTACTTTCAGGTTAGAGAGAGTCGGCGAGCCGAGCAGGAAGAAGCCCGGACGAAGTGCATCAAAGAATCGTACGAGCGCGCTGACTACTACGGTGGCACTCAGAATGAGAACTACAGGATGTGCTTGGAAGAGCATTCTGAAGCCGGGGCTGTATTCCCGCAGGACTAGCGGCATACGCCACTGCTCTGAACGACTTTCCTACCACTCGCTTGAAGTCAATCACTATCTGGCTCCGAGGCAGAAGTTGGCGCCGGCCGGAGTATCAGTGAATGAGGCAGCGGCTGGTGAAGGGGATCTCGATGTAGCGAACTTGGTGCGAGCTGCGTGTAGCGCTTCAGCGATTTCCAATCCTTGTGGCCGGTCACGATTGCGACCTCTGGAATGGTGTACCCCTGCTCAAACAGCCTGGACGTTCCCTCGTGACGCAGATCGTGGAAGTGAAGATTCTCGATCTGTAGCCGGTTGCAGGCGCGGCGAAATGATGCACCGATGCTGTCTGCCTTATAGGGGAAGATCAGCGCGCCATTGCGGGGCTGACTGTCAATGATCGCCGCCGTCCGCCCCAGCAGTGGCACCCATTGATGGTTGCCCTTCTTGTCCTTGGGATCCTTTCTGTCCCGGATCAGGATCATCGGCTTCTCGCCGCCTTGGTAGTCGTCCCAGCGCAGTGCGACAATCTCACCCATGCGCATGGCCGAATCGATGGCGAACGGGATCAGGTCGCGCATCGGGATGGCGCCGAAGTTGAACTTGTAGAAGGCAGCCAGCTCGTCAAGCTCATGGGCCGTAGGGCGCCGATCGCGCTCCTCTGGCTTGGCGATGGCTCCGGCGCGTCGCAGCACTGGTCGGACGGCAGTGACCACGTCGGGGATGGTCATGTTCCATAGCGACCGAGCAGCGGCCAGGGCCTCAGCCAGAAACCCGAGTTCCATTGCCATCGTCGCCGGTCCCGGGGCCTTACCGCCATTCAGTGCAGCGGACGGATTCGTCCTGTCCCGGATGTGGTTCAAAATGTCCTGGCCGGTGAGGCTGGACACCTCTCGGTCGCCTAGGCTTTCAACCCATCTGCGCAGGTTCCCGCGCTTGGTGGCCGAGATGGGTTTGAAGCGGTCCATCTCCTTGATGTACCGATCAATGAGGGTTTCCAGCGTCATGCTCTCCTGCGGCGGAGGCAGGCCAGCCCGAAGGGCGTCTTCTGTAATGCGAGCCCAATCCTCAGCGGCCTTGCGACCGTTGAAGGTCTTCGAGGCGGTAGGATGGGGCTTGATGCGGACCATTGCCCGCCATTTCTTTCCGCGCTTTTCGACTACTGCCATGTCTTGGTGCACTCCCCGCTGCTTGGTGCAGCAGGGGTACATTACACCGGGATTGGCAGGGGAAAACAGGGACTTACAGGGAGTCCCAGCGCACCAAGGATGCACCGAAACATGCGTAAGACATTGAATTTGAAAGATATCCGCCTTTCCGTGGCCCCCATGATGGACTGGACCGATCGCCATTGCCGCGTGTTCCATCGCGTGCTGGCACCGGGTGTGCGCCTGTACACGGAAATGGTGCACGCCAACGCGGTCATCCACGGCGATCGCGCGCGCCTGCTCGGCTTCGACCGCAGCGAACAGCCGCTGGCGCTGCAGCTGGGGGGCAGCGATCCCGCGCTGCTGGCGCAGGCTGCGCGCATCGCTGCCGACTGGGGCTACGACGAGGTCAACCTCAACTGCGGCTGCCCGTCCGACCGCGTGCAGGCCGGGCGCTTCGGCGCCTGCCTGATGCGCGAGCCGATGCTCGTGGCCGAGTGCGTGGCGGCGATGGTCGATGCCGTCGAGATCCCGGTGACGGTGAAGTGCCGCCTGGGCGTGGACGAGGACAACGACTACGACGTGTTCGCCGCCTTCGTCGACCGCCAGGTCGCCGCAGGTGCCGCGATGGTGGTGGTGCACGCGCGCAACGCGTGGCTGAAGGGCCTGTCGCCGAAGGAGAACCGCGAGGTTCCGCCGCTGAAGTACGACTGGGCCTACCGCCTGAAGCAGGAGCGCCCGGCGCTGCCGGTGGTGCTCAACGGCGGCCTGGCCAGCGTCGAGGCGGTGCAGGCGCAGGCCGCGCACGTCGATGGCGTGATGCTGGGCCGCGCGGCCTACCACGATCCCTACCTGCTGCATCAGCTGGAGGCGCTGCAGACCGGCGCCCCGCTGCAGGCCCGCGGCGACCTGCTGCGCGCGCTGCGTCCCTACGTGGAAGCGCGCCTGGGCGAAGGCCTGGCGCTGAAGCACATCACCCGCCACCTGCTCGGCCTGTTCCATGGCCAGCCCGGTGGCCGCGCATTCCGCCAGGTGCTGAGCGAGGGCGCACACCGCCCGGGCGCCGATTGGAGCCTGGTCGAGCAGGCGCTTGCCGCGACCGAACGCGACGCTGATCGCGCCGCAGCGTGACCGCTGTCACATTCCTGACTTGACAAGGCGCGGCGATTCGTTCCGAATGTTCACCTAGCTGAACATCGTGGGGTCGCGGCCGGAAAAGTTCAGACCGGATTCACTGCCCCAAACCAAGAATTTGCAAAGGATTTGTAAAGCGCCGGGCCCCGAACCCGGCATCCGGATTTACGACTTTTGAACGAATCGCCGTGCTCGGCTAGGATCGCATCGATGTCTTCCGCTCCCTTCCATCGCCGCATTGCCCTGGCCACCTGCGTGGTCCTGTCGGCCGTGCCGCTGTCGTCGGCGCTGGCACAGCAGCCGCCGCGGGGTGAGCAGGGGCGTGCGGAGATGATGGAGCGGGGCGAGCGCGGCAACCGTGGCGACGAGCGTTCGCTGTCCGATGCCGTGCGCCGCGTGCAGCGCACCACGGGTGGTCACATCCTCGGTGCCGAGCGCGTGCCGTTCGATGGTCGTGATATCAACCGGGTGAAGTACATGGACGACCGGGGCCGGGTCCGCTACATGGACGACCCCGCCCCGTCGCGTTCACAGCCGCGCACGCCGCGGTCGGATATGTCATCACTACGCGGCGATAACCCCTGAACAGGGATAGTTGTCGCTATCAACCCGTACCCCACAGGCCTCCGGGCCACACCCAGGACACTAGGGAGAGTTCATGCGTATCCTTCTGGTCGAAGACGAAGCCCCGCTGCGTGAGACCCTGGCAGCCCGGCTCAAGCGCGAAGGCTTTGCCGTCGATGCTGCGCAGGACGGCGAGGAAGGCCTCTACATGGGGCGCGAAGTTCCGTTCGATGTCGGCATCATCGACCTCGGCCTGCCCAAGATGTCGGGCATGGAGCTGATCAAGGCCCTGCGTGATGAAGGCAAGAAGTTCCCGGTGCTGATCCTGACCGCGCGTTCGAGCTGGCAGGACAAGGTCGAGGGCCTGAAGCAGGGTGCCGACGATTATCTGGTCAAGCCGTTCCACGTCGAAGAGCTGCTGGCCCGCGTCAACGCGTTGCTGCGCCGCGCCGCCGGCTGGAGCAAGCCGACCCTGGAATGCGGCCCGGTCGCATTGGACCTCGCCGCCCAGACCGTCAGCGTGGCCGGCAGCAATGTCGACCTGACCAGCTACGAGTACAAGGTGCTGGAGTACCTGATGATGCATGCCGGTGAACTGGTCTCCAAGGCCGACCTCACCGAGCACATCTACCAGCAGGACTTCGACCGCGACTCGAACGTGCTGGAGGTGTTCATCGGCCGCCTGCGCAAGAAGCTGGACCCGGATGGCGAACTGAAGCCGATCGAGACCGTGCGCGGTCGCGGCTACCGTTTCGCGATCCCGCGCAACGAGGGCTGAGCCGGCTCACCCTGGCGATAACACGATGTCCGGCCGTCTGTGGTTCTTCCGACGCTGGCGGCCACGCTCACTGCAGGCGCGCCAGATGCTCGCCGCGTCCGTGGGCCTGGTGGCGTTCCTGGCCCTGGCCGGTTACGCGCTCGACGCCGCCTTCGCCGACACGGCGAAGGCGAACCTGCGTGAGCGCCTGAAGAACTACGCCACCTCCTACGCGGCCGGCATCGACTTCACCCGCGACCGCTCGCTGTACATCCGCGAGCAGCCGCCGGATTCCCGCTTCGACGTGCCCGGCAGTGGCCTGTACCTGCAGGTGGTGATGCCGCACGGCAAGGGCAATTCGATGTCCGCTGAAGGCCCGATGCTGCCCACCGTGGGCGGCGGCCTGCTGGCACCGCGCCAGGAAGTGTTCGAAGGCCCGCTGCCGATGATCCAGATCGACGGCAGCCAGGGCTCGGTGTACCGCTATGGCCTGGGCCTGGTGTGGGGCGCCGATGCCGACCCCGCCACCGAATTCCCGTACACCATCTATGTGATGGAAGACTCGCGCGCGCTGGGTGCCCAGCTGCGCGTGTTCCGTGGCCGCGTCTGGTTCTACCTGGGCGGCATCGGCCTGATCCTGCTGCTGCTGCAGACCGTCATCCTGCAGTGGAGCCTGCGCCCGTTGCGCCGGGTGATCACCGAGTTGACCAAGGTGCAGCGCGGCGAGACCGAGCGCATGAGCGAGCGCCACCCGCGCGAGCTGGAACCGCTGACCGACAGCATCAACGCCTTCATCGAAAGCGAGCGCGAGAACCTCGAGCGCCAGCGCAACACCCTGGCCGACCTGGCGCACAGCCTGAAAACGCCGATTGCCGTGTTGCGCACGCAGATGGACAGTGGTGCCGGCGACGGCGCGCTGCGTGAGGAACTGGACGTGCAGCTGCAGCGCATGAACAACCTGGTTTCGTACCAGCTGGCACGCGCGGCCTCGTCGGGCCACAAGCTGTTCTCCGCGCCGCTGCCGATCGAGTCCAATGCCGAGGAAATCGTGCGTGGGCTGGAAAAGGTCTACGCTTCCAAGGGCGTGCTGTGCGAGTTCGATATCGATCCGGCCGCACGCTTCCACGGCGAACCGGGCGACCTGCAGGAACTGCTCGGCAACCTGCTGGAGAACGCCTTCAAGTGGGCCAACCGCCGCGTGCTGCTGACCGCGCAGCCGCTGCCGGCCCCGAACGCGCGCCGCGCCGGCCTGCTGCTGGCGGTGGATGACGACGGCCCGGGCATTGCCCCGGACGACATCGGCAAGGTGCTGCAGCGTGGCGTGCGTGGCGACGAGCGCGTGCAGGGCCACGGCATCGGCCTGTCGATCGTGCAGGACCTGATCAAGGATTACCGCGGCGAACTGACCGTGGGCCGTTCGGCCGAACTGGGCGGCGCCCGCTTCGAAGTGCGCCTGCCGCCAGGGCCGTAAGCCTCGTTGATCGGTAGTGCTGGCCGCTGGCCGGCAACCAAGCAATGCCATCGAAGATCATGGGGTTGCCGGCCAGCGGCCGGCACTACCGCATTGCGATCCTGGGCGGCTCGCCGTAGAACCGTCGCAGCTGCGCCGCCACCTCCGGCAACGCCTGCTGCAGCAGATCCGGTGCCGAGAAGTGGTACTCGCTGGCCACCGCGAAGAACTCTTCCGGCGCCTCGGCCGCATACGGATCGATCAGCGTCTCTTCGCCTGCGTCCACCTGCGCACAGAACGCGTCGTAGGCGCGCTGGAACGTGCCCGCCCACTCGCGCTGCCATTCGCGCGGCAGCGGCGGCGTACCGTCCATCGCACCATCGAGCGCATCCAGCTTGTGCACCATCTCGTGCACCGCCACGCAGTAGCCCTCGTGCGGCGCCGCCAGGTCGGCCTGCACATCGGCCCAGGACAGGATCAACGGACCGCTGTCCCACGACTCGCCGATCAGCTCGTCATCCCACTCGTGCAGCACGCCAGCCGCATCCATGTGGCTGCGGTGCACGCGGAAGGCATCGGGGTAGACGATCAGCTGCGACCAGCCCTCCAGCCCCACCTCACCGAACGCCAGCAGCGGCAGGCAGCACAGCGCGGCCAGCAGCACGCCGTCACCGGCCTGCAGCTGCAGCTCACCGATCGGGGTGATGGTCTTCTCGTGCAGGAAGCGCGTGGCCAGTACGCGCAGGCGCGCGCGGCGTTCGTCGTCCAGTCCGTCCAGCCAGGCCGCGCGGCGGCAGGCGTGTTCCCACAGTGCATCGTCGATCGGCCGCGGCGTAGGCCGCAGCCACTGCAGCAACGACTTGATCAGCGGAACATTCCCGGCAGGTAGCTGTGCCACTTCGGCGCACGGATGCGCTGCAGCACGTCATCGTCGCTGCCGCCGCCCCCGGTGCTGGTGGCACTGCTGGCCGCAGGGCGTACCGGTGTCGGCTTGGTGGTCGCAGCCGAGGCAGTCGCGGTCGGCGCGCGCTGCGAGGCGGCATCACCGTTGGAGGACACGCAGGCGCCGCGGCTGTCGTCCAGCGCTGCCGTCGCAGACGCCGCGAAGGGCATCATCAGCAGGATCAGGCAATGGGCATAACGGCGCATTGACGACATCCACGTTAAGGGAGGGTGAGTTCCCGATTCTAGCCCGAACCCGGCGCCCCGTTGGAAGCCCCCGCGGAACCCAGCGTGGCGGGCGTCGCTGGCGGCTTTCCCGCATAATTCCTGCCTGACTTCGTGGAAGCTGCCGTGGACGATCGCCAATTGCTGGCCAAACTCGCTGCCGGTCGCCTGTCCGGCGACGCCCTGGCCCGTGAGCTGGGCCAGACCCGTGCGGCTATTTGGAAGCGTATTCAAGGGCTTAGGGCCGCCGGTGTGGATGTCGAGGGCCGTGCCGGCGAGGGCTATGGCCTGACCCGCCCGGTTGACCTGCTGGACCCGGCGGCGATCCGTGCTGGCCTGCCGGCCGGGGTTCTGCCGCTGCTGCACGACCTGCAGGTGGCCTGGACGGTGGACTCCACCAACGCTGAATTGCTGCGGTGCAGCGCGCCCCAGCGCGGGGTCAGCGTGCTGCTGGCCGAACGCCAGACCGGTGGCCGTGGCCGTCGTGGCCGCACCTGGGCCTCGCCGCTGGCCGCCCATGTCTACCTGTCGGTGCTGCGGCTGTTCTCCGGAGGCCTCGGCCGCCTGGCCGGCCTGAGCCTGGTGGCCGGCGTCGCCGTGGCCGAAGCGCTGCACGATCTGGGCTACACCCAGGCGCAGCTGAAGTGGCCGAACGACCTGCTGGTCGATGGCCGCAAGCTGGTTGGCCTGCTCGCAGAAGGCGGTGGCGAATACGCCGGCCCGGCGCGCGCGGTGATCGGCATCGGCATCAACACGCACATGCCGCCGTCGTTCGCCGAGCAGATCAGCCAGCCGTGGGTGGACCTGGACACGCTGGCTGGCAAGCCAGTGGATCGAAACGTGGTTGTTGCCGCCGTGCTGGCGCGCCTGCTGCCGGCGCTGGAGGAATTCGATCGTGAAGGTCTTGCTCCGTTCTTGCCGCGCTACGCCGCCTTCGACATGCTGGCCGGCCGCGAGGTTCGGGTGGAACTGGATGGGCAGTGGCAGCATGGCACCGCACTCGGCCTGGCCGATGACGGCGCGTTGCGCGTGCGCATCGATGGCCGTGAGCGTCTGCTGCACGCCGGCGAAGTCAGCGTGAGGGCAGCATGAGCGATTGGTTGTTCGACCTTGGCAACTCGCGCTTCAAGTTCGCGCCGTTGCAGGGTGACCGTGCCGGTGACGTGCAGGCCTGGGCGCATGGCGCCGAAGGCATGGCCGGGCAGCCACCGCACAGCCTGCCCAGCGGTACCACCGCGTTCGTGGCCAGCGTGGCCGCACCCTCGCTGACCAGCGCCATGCTGGACCAGCTGCAACGCCGCTTCGAAAACGTGCACGTGGTGCGCACCAGCGCCGAATGCGCCGGTGTGCGCATTGCCTACGCCAAGCCGGAAAAGTTCGGCGTCGACCGCTTCCTGGCCCTGCTGGCTTCCGCAAAGGCACAGCGCCCGGTGCTGGTGGTCGGCGTGGGCACCGCGCTGACGATTGACCTGCTCGACGCCGACGGCCAGCACCACGGTGGCCGCATTTCCGCGTCGCCCACGACCATGCGCGAAGCGCTGCACGCCCGCGCCGTGCAGCTGCCGGCTACCGGCGGCGACTACAGCGAGTTCGCCAACGACACCGCCGATGCGCTGGCCTCCGGTTGCGATGGCGCTGCGGTGGCGCTGATTGAACGCAGCGCACAGCACGCGCACGCGCTGCTGGGCGTAGCGCCGTCGCTGCTGGTGCACGGCGGCGGCGCACCGGCGCTGATGCCGCTGCTGCCTGGCGCCGACTACCACCCGTCGCTGGTGCTGGATGGCCTCGCCCGCTGGGCGGTGCACCAGCCCGCAGGCTAGTATCCGCGCATGCTGACCCGTGCCCTGATCGTCGTACTGGCCGTTCTCAATCTTGGCGTCGCCTGCTGGTGGCTGCTGCGCGATGCACCGCAGCCGCCTGCGCCTGCACCGCAACCGGCTGGCGTGGCCGAGCTGCGCTGGGTGCCCGGTGGTGTGGATGCTGCTGCAGCCGCCGAAGCGACCGCCGCCGCCCCGACCGCGCCGCTGATGGAGCGCGAACCGGCCGCGAAGACCGCAGTGGCTGCGACGCCCGCACCCGCGCCGGCCGTGCCGGCCAAGCCGGAAATTCCCAAGCCGCAGACGGCTGAGGCTACGCCGGTTGCTACCGCTGCCAAGCCGGCAGCACCGCCTGTACCCGTTCCGGCACCGGAAAAGCCCGTAACCCCGCCCGCGGTCGCCGAGCCGCCGCGCTGCGTCGCGCTGGGCCCGTTCGCCGACCGCGCCGCCGCGAACAGTGCGCAAGGCAAGGCCGGCACGCTGCTCAGCCAGGTGCGCCTGCGCGAACAGCCCGCTGCCAGCGGCAGTGCCCGCTACCGGGTGATGCTGCCGGCCGCCGCCAATCGTGACGAAGCCCAGGCCACCGTGAAACGCATCGTCGCCGCCGGCCTGAGCGACTACTACATCATCAGCCAGGGCGAAGAGGCCAACGCCGTGGCGCTGGGCCAGTACCGCAACCGCGAAGGCGCCGAGCGCCGCATGGCGGCGGTGCAGGCCGCCGGCTTCCAGCCGCGCCTGGTCGCCAGCGGCGACGCCGGCCAATGGTGGCTGGAAGGGCAGCTGGCGGCGGGCACGCAGCCAGCCCAGGCCCAGCAGCGCAGCGGGGCGGCACAGAGCCGGTCGCTGGAATGCACGCGGTTGCGCTAGAATCCCCGGACCGCGGCGCTGCCGCCGGTGAACCACCCATGCCGCTTTAGCTCAGTTGGTAGAGCAACTGTCTTGTAAACAGTAGGTCATCCGTTCGATTCGGATAAGCGGCACCATCTCCATGAGTCAGCGCTTCTTTGCGCTGCGCCAGGTACTGGCCCAGTGGCTCGAAAGGCAGCACACCCGGTGCCTCGGCAGTCTTACCTTGAGAATGATGGTCCGTCCTGCGCATGGACCAGCTGCGCTGGCTGCTGTTCAAGATTTGCCGCCAACGAATCAGCGCGATGAAGGGACTCTGCTTCAGGCGCGCGAAGCGCGTCCATCGTATTCATGGTTCCACGGCGTTGGGCAGGATCGTCCATCGCTCCCTCGACAAGGAATACTCTCTCGCCACGTGCAAGGGACTCTGTCGGGTTGTTCAATACAACGTGGTCAACTCTTGAAAGCCCTTGCTCCTTCGCGAGCACCAGCAAACTCGCGGACATGCGTTGGCTTGACTCATCCCACTGCTTCCCGCTCTCGGCGTCCAGGCGTTCCACTCCCGCTCTTATCTGCATGTAGAGCGAACGATCGGCATCGTCGAGTTCAGCGACTGAGAAAGCTGTTCGCTGCATTGAGGGTAAGTTGACATTGGCGGCGGTGACTCTTTCCTCGACCGTAGTGCGCTCGGCGTCAAATGCTGGCTCGGGCCTGCGCCGACGTTGCGTGGGCGCTATGTGCTGGTCATAGTGCGCGCCATAATAGAGCTCGTACGTCGCATGAGGGCCAACCGACGGAGCCTCCGTCTTGAACACGTCAGCGATCTGACTTAGTGCTTGGTTACGGTTGATCTGCCCTGCCTCGAGTTTCGCCGCAATGGCTCCATACTGCTGGGGGCGATCGCCTGTGCCCGACACGCCAATGTTTGGTCCTCCGGCTGCGGTGATTTCACGCTGGACCTGGACATTGCTGAGCGTGGCAGCTGCTTCTCCTCGCAGCGAGGTGTTCACAAAGGACTGCTTAGACGCCCGATCTGGTTGCTCGGTGAAGAGGTGATGCCCAATTTCATGAGAAAGAGAACGTGCGATTCTGGAGCCTTGCCCGATGGCGTTCTCGTCAATGACGATCTTCACACCGGGAACAAGATAGGTGCCGCCACCGGCTGGCCCCCATTCGACACCCAGGTTGTCGTGATCAGCCTGTGCAAGACCCGCTCGAAGTGTTGGGGATTTGGTCAGAAGCGGTACCAGCGAAGGATCAACCAAAGGTGAAGCCGGACGACGTGTGGCCCCTGGTCGGCCACTCTCCTGCGGCTGTGACAGTGCAAGTTCTTCAGCACGCTCCATGGTGCGGCTCCTTCGCAATGACAGGGATCAGCGCTGACTGATCGATACGTAGGTCAGCGTCTTGTGGTCAAGGGAGAGCCCGAGCACTACCTTGGCACTGTTCACCTGAGCAGACCAGTAAGGGCGGGAATCAGGCGCATCCGGATGGGGTGGATACATGGCGGATTCCTCCCAGATGATTTCTCCGAGCGCGATGCTCGGTGGGGCAACCTCAAAGACCAAGGTCGCGTGCGTAGGATCGTCGGCAGGACTTCTCAGCGTGATGTTCTTGATCTCAAGTCCGCCCAGCATGCCGCGTTCTGCGGTCCGCTCGTCCCTCAAGCCTTGTCGATTCGGTTCTCCCAGGTGTGTGTGGAGCTGTTCATTCAATGCGTCGACATCATCAAAACGCACCTTGGTCAAATGCTCGATATCGTTCTTGAACCGCTCCATACCAGTTTCACTCCCTGATTCGACGGGCTGTTTTTGATTTAGATGATCTGATGGGCGTGGCGGCGCGGCGATTGAACATGCTGCCAGCACAAGCGCCGGAACAGCGATCGCGAGGCGACGACGCACTGCTATCCAGAGGTAGCGCCGAATTCCACGTTTTGATGAAGAAGCGAGTTTCTCGACCCATGCATTCATGAAAGCGTCTCTCGCGCCAACGTCACGCTCTTGAATCTAGCACAGCGTTTTGTGAGCACGGATCGGGTTCCCGTGAAAAATGAGCTACTGAAAACGCACCCGGTTCCACTTTCCAGTTTGAAAAACGCGGCGTCAGCTGCGAGGGAGGGAACATCAGACGGAAGGCCGAGCACACCTCCATGCGCGCAATCCGATAGTTGAAAGACTGTAGCCAGTAGGCTACAGTCCTCCATGAAGATCCAGCGTACCCGTCAGTTCGCGACATGGATTGACGCTCTCAAGGACGTAACCGCACGCGCTCGCATCCTGGCCCGTATCGGTCGGCTCGCTGAAGGCCATCCGGTGATCACCGCTATCTGGCGGATGGCGTTTCTGGATTGCGTATCGATGCAGGACCGGGTTACCGCGTGTACTACACCCGGCGCGGCAGGCAGTGGGTGATTCTTCTGGTTGGAGGCGACAAGGGTTCGCAGCGGCGCGATTAGAGACGGCCAAGGAGATTGCGCGTTCCCTGTGAGCATCGAACCGGCTGTAGGCGAAACGACTCAATACCGAAGTACCGGAGCTGTCCCATCATGGCCATCAAGAGAAAAGTCGAACTCAAATCATTTGATGTGGCCGAGCATCTTCGGACGCCGGAGGAGATGGCGGCTTATCTCGACGCCTGCATCGAAGAAAGCGAGGGCGATTCTGCCTTCATCGCCAAGGCGCTTGGCGATATCGCTCGCGCTCAGGGCATGAGCAAGGTTGCGCGTGCGGCAGGCCTGTCGCGCGAGAGTCTGTATCGCGCACTGTCCGGCGAGCGCAGCCCTGATTTCGCGACCATCCTGAAGGTGACCCGGGCCCTGGGTGTGCGATTGCACGCCAGCGCAGCATAAGCGCATGCGCCGATCATGATGCGTCGGCACCGCGTCGGTCGAAGGCGGTGGAACGAAAATGAAGGAACCGCTTTTCGCCGGTTTTCTCGCCCCAACCCGGTGAGTCAGCTCAATGTGTGACGTGGGCAGATCCTTCGATCAACGCCGCACACACATTGCGACCACCGCAGCCTCAGCTACGTACCTGCAACGCCACATACTCGGCCAGCCCCCGGCAGGCCAGCATCAGCCCTTCGCGCGTGCCATCGCCGATATCGTCCTTCTCTTCCCCGTCCACGCGCACGCGTTCGGCGGCGTGATATAGCTCCAACAGCGACACCAGACCCACCGCAGCGCGATCCCGGCGTGCGGCGGCCACGGCGTGGCCGGGTGTGCTGGCGGGCCCCGTCCACGGCTGTCCATCGGCGGTGTCCCCGGCCTGGATGCGCTGCAGGCAGCCGGGCAGGTTGATCGGCGCGGGCGCCTCGTTGGCGGCAGCGAAAGCGGCTTCCAACGGCTGCGCCAGTTCGGGTGGCAGGCGCAGCGCGGCCTCGCCCAGGGTGGCGGTCAGGTACGGGTGATGGGTCTTGGGCATGCGGGCGTCCTCGTCGGCAACAGAGGTGCCACCCGAAGAGGGTGGCGGGCGATGCGTGGCTTCCAAGACCGGAAATCGATGAGCCGGTGGGCACGGGGCCCCCACGCACCGCCCGCCGTCGATCGGCGAACGGATTGCCAGCCGGCGCCGCTCTGGGAAGACGGCGCCGGCTGGCAAGCGTATACAGCTTCGATTAAACGGGCTTGGAAGTCCCGGCCACCCTTGCAGGTGGCGATTCATCATGCGCACGTGAAATCACCGCCTGCCAGTCGTTTGTTTCGATGACATCGGGTGATCTGAAAGGAAAAATGAATTATCGCGATTGGCCCGTTTCGAGCATCGCAATGCCAGAAGCGACATTTCGCGCGGGGCTGCAACCAACGATGAATCCTGGTGCGTCATTGCTGTCGCACGGCCTTTCATGACCCAGGAAGTAAAGCTGGCTTAACTTCCCCGGCAGGGCTTCCAGAACACCCTACCAGACATGAATCCCCACGCGCGCTACCCGGAAATTGATATTCCTCACGGACAGCCCGCAACGCTCCGCCGCATACTGCCGCCACACGCCCATCCTGGGCCCCTTCGGGATCCGCACATGCGTCGCCATGCCTTGTCGCTCACCGTCGCACTGTTGTCCGCCGCCTTCGTGGCCCCGGCCATGGCCGCAGTGCCGTTCTTCAACGCCAGCTGCCCGGGCGGCATCGATGTGCACGCCGACGATGGTGGGCCGGTCTACGTGCAGGGCCGCGAGGCCGCGCTGAAGCGCTTCAACGACCGCTATTTCGAAGCACGCGATGCCAACAGTGGCATCACGCTGTCGATCAGCAGCAACGAGGACGGCACGCCGCAGATCAGCTACACCGGCCGTGGCGGCGCCAATGGCATCTGCCAGGTCAGTGCCAGCGGAACGCCCGCGCCGGCAGAGCATCGCGACCGCCGCCACCACGATGACGACAACGATGCGGCGCTGCCACGCGAGGTGACCTGCGAATCCACCGACCAGCAGCAGGTGTCGTGCGACATGGATACGCGCGGCAACGTGGAGATGGTGCGCCAGCTGAGCCACACCCGCTGCGAACAAGGGCAGAACTGGGGCCTGTCGCGGCACTCGGTATGGGTGAACGGCGGGTGCCGGGCGGTGTTCCGCAATGTGTCCAAAGTGGCGTACAGCGCGCCGGCGGGTGATACCGCGCTGGGCTCCTGCAATATGCGCAAGGGCGCGCAGGGCACGCTGGTGACCCGGATGCCGGTGGGCAGCGATTACCAGGAACTGATCATCGATTATCCCGATGGCCGCTTCCTGTGCATGATGCGCAACAACGGCCAGGTGCAGAGCCTGACGCCGGTTCGTCGCCGCGGCGGTTGAGTTCATCGCGCCAGCGGCCTTATGGTGACCGCCCATACACCCGTCTGGTGGCACCTATATGTCCCATCTTCTGGCCAAAGCAGCTGAGAAGCAGGATCTCGCCCGAATCGACGCGCTGCTGGATGAGGGTGCCGATATCGAGTGGCAGCACAAAGGCACGGGGCGCACCCCGCTGCTATCGGCTGTGATCGCCGGGAAGGCTGACTCGGTGGAGCGGTTACTGGATCGTGGCGCCAACATCCAGCACGCCTGCACTGCACTGGGTTACACCGCGCTGGGTTGGGCTGCCAACGCAGGCGATACGGAAATCGGACGTGTGCTGATTGCTCGCGGTGCATTGCTGGATGCTGCTTCGCCGGAATCGAGGTACACGCCGCTGATGTTGGCGTCTTCGGGCGGCCATCTCGCGATGGTCGAACTGTTGCTGGATAGCGGAGCTACCGTCGCACCGTTGAACTTCGAGGGGACAAACGCACTGGCAATGGCTGATGCCCGCAAGCACGAAGACGTAGTGGCGCGTTTGAAGTTGGCGGGGGCGCAGTTGCCGCCGCCGTTGATAGAGGCGCCGGCGCTTGAGTGGCCCGAACCAGACGCCGAAGGTGAACCCGCCTCAGTGGTGCGTGGCTATTTGTTGGCCTATTACGAATGGGAAACGCGTGGCTACAAGGATTCCCGGTCCGGTGGCAACCTTCTGCGAAGCTCCGGCTTCCAGCAGGAGAAAGCGGATATTTTGACAGCCTGGTGCACCGACCGCCAACGTGTGTACTCGACTGGAATTTCAGTCGGCAGCCCCCGACGGTATGTGCCGGATGACCTACTGGTATCAGTTGCGAGGCTTGGGATCTCGAAGGCGGAAGTGCTGGTACGCGACGATCCTCAGAAGTCGAGTTCCTTGCGTTACGAGCACTTGTTCGTACTCAGACGCGTGAGTGGACAGTGGCGTATCGACGTGTTGAAAAGGCGCCCGTTCCGAGTTGAAAAGTGGTCGTCGGCGATCCTCTAAGCGCGGCCCGCCAAACGGTCGGTCACCAATTTTCCGCCGCCGTAAAAGCCGTCGCAGGCCGACATGACCGCCGTCGGCCGGGAGTCTAAAGGGGCAATGCGGCAAACATTGCCCCCGTCCCGTTACTGCTGGTTTACCGGGTCATTTCCCTTCTTGTAGGTGTACCCGGTGACATCCCAGCCGCCGCCATGGCCGGACGAGGGTTCCACCCAGGTGAATTCCCACGTCTGCAGGGAGCCGTCGGGAAGCAGGTTTTCCACCCGGTAGATCTCACCGGGAATGCCCTGCTCCGGCAGCTTTCCCGGAATCGATTCATCCGCGCGTGCAGACGCGCGCCCCACCGAGAATGCACGCCGTTCCACCTGTACGTTGCCGTAGCCCTGCGGGGCGAACGACGGCTTTACCCGCTGCGCCACCCAGTCGAGCACCTGGCGTGCGCTCGCCGTCTGCATGGGATACGCGTCGGTGGTCACCGTATGCGTGATGCGTTGCGAGGAGGCATTGGCAGCTGCCGGAAACAGTCCGCCCAGGGCAATTGCCAGTACCGCAAATCCATTGAGTGCATGTTTCATGTGCGTCGTTCTCCAGGGTTGGGGAAATGAAGCCGCACCGTCCGGGTGCCGACGCAGGGTGGACACAAGGACCGCCGTGGGTAAGAGGCGATGCCGACTCGGGTGTGAAGTGGATCAAGGAAGGGCGGGTTCCTGACCGCTCAGCGCTGGAATCCCTGACGGGGGCGCCTTTGTGCTCGCGGCGATCCGGGTATTGCCCTGCTGCACCGCCGCGAGTGGTGTCACACAGCTCTGGCTAGACTGTGCTTCTTTTTTCCCACCGCAGGAGGCACCCATGGCCCATCCCATCTCCGTATCCCTGATTGGCGTTCCCACCGATGTCGGTGCGGGCCATCGCGGTGCACGGCTGGGGCCGGAGGCGCTGCGCGTGGCGGGCCTGCCGGAGGCGCTGGAAGCACGTGGTGTGGACGTGCGTGACGTGGGCAATCTGGATGGCCCGCGCAACCCGTGGACCGCGCCGGTGGAAGGCTACCGCCATCTGGATGAAGTGGTGGCGTGGAACCATGCACTGATGGAAGCCAGCTACGCCGAGCTGCAGGCCGGCCGCATGCCCATCATGCTCGGCGGCGACCACTGCCTGGGGATCGGTTCGATCACCGCCGTCGCGCGCTGGTGCCGCGAGCAGGGCAAGACCCTGCGCGTGCTGTGGCTGGATGCGCACTCGGATTTCAACACCAGCGATGTCACCCCGTCGGGCAACATCCACGGCATGCCGGTGGCCTGCCTGTGCGGCCTCGGCCCGGAGGCGCTGACCCACCTGGGCAGCAGCGCACCGGCGATCACCCCGGCGCAGATGCACCAGATCGGCATCCGCTCGGTGGACCCGGAGGAGAAGCGCCTGATCAAGACCCACAAGGTGGATGTGTACGACATGCGCTACATCGATGAGAACGGCATGAAGCGCGCGGTGGAGGCGGCGCTGGCCGGCATCGATGAGAACACCCACCTGCATGTCAGCTTCGATGTGGACTTCCTCGACCCCAGCATCGCACCGGGCGTGGGCACCACGGTGCCGGGTGGGGTGAACTACCGCGAGGCGCAGCTGGTGATGGAGATGATCGCCGACACCGGGCGCATGGGATCGCTGGACATCGTCGAGCTCAACCCCTTGCTGGACAAGCAGAATGCCACCGCCGAACTGGCCGTGGACCTGGTCGAAAGCCTGTTCGGCAAGTCCACCCTGATGCGCGACTGAGGGCCTGGCCTGAACGGATCGCCGATCCGTTCACACCCGCTCCACGCCGCTGCCGCCAGATTGCACGTCACGCGGCGGCGGTGGCAGTGTGCCCTCCCGCCGAGCGACAGAACCCCATCCGCGAATGAAGCGGTGTAGCGGCGAACCCAAGGAGAAGCCCATGAAGCGCGTAGTTGCCCTGATGCTGTTGTCGATGTTCTCGGTGGCCCTGCTGGCCGGTTGCAATACCGTGGCCGGTGCCGGCAAGGACGTGCAGAAGGCCGGTGAAAAAGTTGAGGACGCCGCCAAGGGCAAGTGAGCCCGGCGCGGATTGGAAGCGAAAAGGCCGGGAATCTTCCCGGCCTTTTTTGTGCGCGCTGTTTGCCGCATGGCCGTCGAAGCGGAGTGAACCATTCAAGCAGGTGAGCATGTATTTCATTGCCGGTTGACCGGTACTCAACAGCCGCTGCGCCAAGCTGGAGCCACGGTAAGAACGCCGTTGCAACCAAGGACTCCCAGCAATGAACAAAGACATCATTTCCGGCAAGTGGTCGCAGCTGAAGGGCAAGGCCCAGGCCAAGTGGGGCGATCTGACCAACGACGACTTCGATGTGGCCGAAGGCAATGCCGAGTATCTGGCCGGCCGCCTGCAGGAACGTTATGGCTGGGCCAAGGACCGCGCGGAGAAGGAAGTGCGCGAGTTCCAGGACGCGGTGAGCAAGGACTACCCGGACTACAAGTAAGCGCTTCGGTTTCCCCCACAACACGACGCCCGCACCGTGAGGTTGCGGGCGTCGTGTTGTCTGCGCGGGACGATCAGCGCGCCGGCGGGTCCGGCACGTAGCGGTTGGGGAACGCCTGCGGTTCGCGCGGCAGGCGCGAGGGCGAATCCACCAGAATGCCGCGCGCACGCAGGTTGCGGGCGCTGTCGTAGCGCAGCTGCAATACCTGTGCGGGGCTGCGGCTGGCGCGCTCGAAGTCGGTATCGCGCACCGAGGACTGCTCGCGCGCACCATGGCCGGTACCCAGCGCTGGGGCCTGCGACTTGCTGGCGTAGCCTTCGATGCGGCTGGCACTGGCACTGGCACTGGCATCGGCCGCCGCTTCGGCCGCCGGGGCCGGCAGCGGCAGGCCACGGCGCAGGATCGGCTCAGGGCGCCAGCGACGTGCCTCTTCGAACACCGCCACGCCCACAACGCCGATGTTGTCCGGGCGGCCGGTGCGGCTGGCATAGCTGCCGCTGGGGCTGCTGAACACGAACTGCGCCACTTCGTCCTGGCTCTTGCGCCAGCCGGTGATGTCGGCGCGCTGGCCGGGGTTGAGCACGTAGCCGGTCTGCGAGGGATCGGCATCCTCGCCGGAGATGGCGTTGACGCCGTCCACCGACAGCACCACCAGCACCCGGCGCGGGCTGTCGTTGTACAGGCGCACGGCGTAGCGGTGGCCGCGCTCGCCGGCCACCCAGCGCTGGCCGTCGGCGGGGTAGCTGCGCAGTTCGGTGCCACGGTCGCGGTCGACCAGGGTCATGCGCACCGGGCCGCCTTCGTAGGCCGGTGGCGGAGGTGGCGCCGGGCGGAAGCCGGCCAGGGGCAGGATCAGCAGCAGGGGCAGCAGGCGTTTCATCGGGCGTCTCCAGCGGGGTTGGGTGAATGAACGCGCCGCAGGCCCTGACGGGGTTGGTGGCGTGCAAGGTAAACTGGCCCCGTTCATCGAAGGTTACCCCACGCAGTCATGACGACCCGAGTCCTTACCGGCATCACCCCCTCCGGCACGCCCCACCTGGGCAACTACGTTGGCGCCATCCGTCCGGCCATCGCCGCCAGCCGCGCGCCGGGGATCGAGAGCTTCTTCTTCCTGGCCGACCTGCACAGCCTGATCAAGTCGCAGGACCCGCAGCGCACCCAGCGCGCGACCCTGGAGATCGCGGCCAGCTGGCTGGCCTGCGGCCTGGACCCGGAACACGTGTGGTTCTACCGCCAGAGCGACATCCGCGAGACCACCGAGCTGATGTGGTTCCTGACCGCCATCGCCAGCAAGGGCATCCTCAACCGGGCGCACGCCTACAAGGCGGCAGTGGACAAGAACCGCGAGGAAGGCGTGGACGAGGACGCAGGCGTCAGCGCCGGCCTGTTCATGTACCCGGTGCTGATGGCCGCCGACATCCTGATCTTCAAGGCCAACCAGGTGCCGGTGGGCCGTGACCAGATCCAGCACATCGAGATGGCGCGCGATTTCGCCCAGCGCTTCAACCACGTGTACGGCAAGGAGTACTTCCCGTTGCCGGACGTGGTGATCGATGAGCAGGTGGCGACGCTGGCCGGCCTGGATGGCCGCAAGATGAGCAAGAGCTACCACAACACCATTCCGCTGTTCGTGCCGCGCGAGGAGCTGAAGAAGCTGGTGTTCTCGATCCTGACCGACTCGCGCGCACCGGGTGAGCCGAAGGACACCGAAGGCTCGGCGCTGTTCCAGATGTACCAGGCGTTCGCCACGCCGGAACAGACCGCAGAGTTCGCCAAGGCGTTCGCTGCCGGCATCAGCTGGGGCGACGCCAAGCAGCAGCTGTTCGAGCGCATCGACAGTGAACTGTCGCCGCTGCGCGAGCGCTACAACGCGCTGATGGCCGAGCCGGAGAAGATCGAAGCGCTGCTCAAGCGCCGTGGGCAGCAGCTGCGCGAGCAGTTGGCGGCACCGCTGCTGGAAGAACTGCGCCACGCCGTGGGCCTGCGCGACCTGTCCACGGCGGGCAACATCGCCAGCGAAGATGCCGGCGTGGCCCGCGTGGCGCCGCCGCAGTTCAAGCAGTACCGCGAGAAGGACGGCCGGTTCTACTTCAAGCTGACCGCCGGCGACGGCACGCTGCTGATCCAGAGCGAAGGCTTCGATTCGCCGCGTGATGCCGGCCAGCTGATTGCCGTGATCAAGCAGGCCGAGCAGGGCGACCAGCTGCAGAGCGAGCTGTTCAAGCTGGACGCCGAGGTGGACGCCGTGCTGGCCGCGCTGGCCGTGCTGCGCGAAGCGGCCTGATCGCCGGGCCTGCCTGCCCTTTGTAGAGTCGAGCCATGCTCGACTTTGCTCCGCCTCTGTAGAGCCGAGTCCGTGCTCGGCTGGGTAACAAAGCAGCCGAGCATGGGCTCGGCTCTACAGGGACGCCCCCGCCGGCACGACCGTGGCACAGCACCCATGGCATGATGTCCGCGCGCCGCCGGCGCGATGACATGGAGTCTGCGATGGCCTGGTTGTCGCTGCTGCTGTTCCTGCCCTGGTTCCTGCTGCTGGGCAGCCTGTACTGGCTGTTCCCGCGCCAGCCGCGTACCGCGCGGCGGCGCCTGTTCGATGGCACCACCCTGGTATTGGCGTTCGCGCTGAGCATTGTGTCGATGCTGTGGGGCTACCGCATCGGCGTGGTGCAACCCGGCGCCGGCCCGATCTGGCCGCAGGTGCTGGCGGTGCTGTACGCCTACGGCGCGTTCCTGGCGGTGCTGGTGCTGGCGTTGCTGCTGCGACCGCGCTGGCTGGACCGGTAACCCCGCCTTTGTAGAGTCGAGCCATGCTCGACTGCACGCGCCCTCTGTAGAGCCGAGCCCATGCTCGGCTGATGTCTGGCAGAAAGGCAGCCGAGCATGGGCTCGGCTCTACGGAATCTGGACTCCGACCAAAGCCGCATCGAACCCGGGCCGCCTGCGCGCCTACCATGGGCGTCTGTTCCCGATCCTGCCAGGTGCGTGCCGATGACCGCCGACCCCAGCATCCACACCATCGATACCGGCTTCCAGCGCCCGGACTTCGACGCGGCTTACCTGATCGTTGAAAACGGCCGCGCCGCGTTTGTCGACTGCGGCACCGGCCTGTCGGTGCCGGCGATGCTGCAGGCGCTGGCGGATGCCGGCCTGGGCGTGGAAGCGGTGGACTGGTTGCTGCTCACGCACGTGCACTTGGACCACGCCGGCGGCGCCGGCCTGCTGATGCAGCAGCTGCCCAACGCAAAGGCGGTGCTGCACCCGCGCGGTGCGCCGCACATGATCGACCCGACCCGGCTGATCGCCGGTGCCACGGCGGTGTATGGCGCCGAAGAGATCGCGCGCAGCTATGGCCGCATCGAGGCGATTCCGGAGTCGCGCGTGGTGGTGGCCGAAGACGGCCACCGCATCGATCTGGCCGGCCGCGAGCTGGTGCTGCTGCACACGCCGGGTCACGCGCTGCACCACTATTGCGTATGGGATGCGCGCAGCCGCAGCTGGTTCACCGGCGATACCTTCGGTATCTCCTACCGCGAGCTGGACAGCGCGCAGGGCGCTTTCATCTTCCCGACCTCCTCGCCGGTGCAGTTCGACCCGGAGGCGATGAAGGCCTCGATCCAGCGCATGCTGGGCTACGGCCCGCAGGCGATGTACCTGACCCACTACGGTCGTGTGGAACAGGTGGAGAAACTGGCCGGCGACCTGATCGAGCAGATCGATGCGATGGCCGCCATCGGCCGCCAGTGCGACGGTCGACCGGACCGCCATCGTTGCCTGTTGGCCGCGTTGCAGGCGCTGTATCTGGAACGTGCACAGCTGCATGGCTGTGCGCTGGACGATGCGGCAGTGACCACCGTGCTGGCGATGGATATCGAGCTCAACGCACAGGGCCTGGCCTGCTGGCTGGATCGCATCAGCAGGTAGATCCACGCCCTGCGTGGATGACGCAGGCCCAAGCCGCGCCGTGATGTCACGACCACGTTACACTCTGGTGACTTCCAAGCTAGCCGTGGTACTGCCGTGAATCCGATGCGCGTGTTGCTGCTGTCGTCCTGCCTGTTCGTCGGTGGCCTTGCCCATGCGGCCAACGACCTGCCGGGTGGCGGCATCGATCCGCAGGCGCTGTCGCGCCATGTGCGCGTTCTGGCGTCGGATGAATTCGAGGGCCGCGCGCCGGCCACCGAGGGTGAAGAGCGCACGGTGCAGTACCTGATCGAGCAGTTCCGCAGCTACGGCCTGCAGCCCGGCGGCGTGGATGGCAGCTGGGTGCAGCCGGTCCCGTTGGTGCGCGCGCAGCTGGACGGCCCGGCCAAGGCCAGCCTGTCGCTGAAGCAGGGCAAGCGTGCGCTGGCCAATGGCGTGGACGTGACCCTGCAGAGCCTGCAGCCGCGCAAGCGCGTGCAGATCAGGAATGCGCCGCTGGTGTTCGTCGGCTATGGCATCGATGCGCCGGAACGCCAGTGGAACGACTACAAGGACGTGGACCTGCACGGCAAGATCGCCGTGGTGCTGATCAACGATGCTGATTTCGAGGCCGATGCGCCGGGCGCGTTTGACGGCAAGGCGGTGACCTACTACGGCCGCTGGACCTACAAGTTCGAGGAAGCCGCACGCCGTGGCGCCGAAGGCGTGCTGATCGTGCACGAGACCGCGCCGGCCGCCTACGGCTGGGCCACGGTGAAGAGCTCGGGCACATCGCCGCTGTTCGACATCGAGCGCGGCCAGGACGAGGCGATGGCGCAGCACACGCCGCTGCGTGGCTGGATGCAGCGCGAGCTGGCCGAGGCGATCTTCGCCGACGCCGGCCTGGACTTTGATGCGGAGAAGCGCAAGGCGATGCGCGCCGACTTCCGCCCGGTGGCACTGGACAACGCCAAGCTGAGCGTGGACTTCGCGCTGAAGCGCGAGCAGGTGGTGACCCGCAACGTGGTGGCCAAGCTGCCCGGTGGCGAGCATGGCGACGAGGCGGTGATCTTCTCTGCGCACTGGGATGCCTTCGGTATCGGCCAGCCCGACGCCAAGGGCGACCGCATCCGCCGCGGTGCGATCGACAACGCCACCGGCGTGGCCACGGTGCTGGAACTGGGCCGGGTGTTCGCCGCCGGCCCGCAGCCGCAGCGCACGCTGTACTTCGTGGCGCTGACCGCCGAAGAGAAGGGCCTGCTGGGCGCCAGCTACTACGCCGCGCACCCGCTGGCGCCGCTGGACAAGACCGCCGCGGTGCTGAACATCGAGATGTTCAGCCCGGATGGCCCGACCCGCGACATCGCGTCGTGGGGCAAGGGCCGGGTCTCGCTGGAAGGCGACCTGGAACGCGTGGCCAAGGCCCGCGGCCGCAGCTACAGCCCGGACCCGAACCTGGAAGCGGGCTTCTTCTACCGCGCTGACCACTTCGCCTTCGCCCGCCTGGGCGTGCCGGCAATCACCATCGGCCCGGGCCTGGACAAGCTGGACGGTGGGGTTGAAGCCGGCCGCGCGCTGCGCGAGAAGTACTTCGCCGATTGCTACCACCAGGCCTGCGATGCCTGGACGCCGCGCTGGGACCCGAGCGGCCACGCTGCCGATACCCTGCTGGTCTACGATCTGGGCGCGGAGCTGGCCAACAGCCGCCGCTGGCCGACGTGGGAAAAGGAATCGGAGTTCCGCGGCGCGCGCGACAAGAGCGAAGCGGCCCGCCGCTGAGGTAGTGCCGGCCGCTGGCCGGCAACTCCCTGCTCTTTCCGGAGGTTCATGAGGTTGCCGGCCAGCGGCCGGCACTACCAAAGGAATGTTGAGTTGCCGGCCAGCGGCCGGCACTACCAAAGGAATGTGGAGGTGTCGGCCAGCGGCCGGCACGACCGGGTGTTCGTCAGCGCCGGCGCAGCAGCTTCCACGCGCCCCAGCCGCTGGCGGCGAGCGCTGCCAGATAGCACGCCACCATCGTGCGCAGGCCGACCAGCGATCCGCCGTTGACGCCGCGATGCAGGCGCAGTTGCAGCGAGCTGTGGCCGCTGCCCAGGTCCACTGCCAGCTGCAGCGCCAGTGCGGCGCAGAACAGCAGCAGGGCGATCCCGAAACCGATGCGTGGCCATGCGGCCTGTGCGCTGGGGCGGCGCAGCAGCCAGGCCAGTGCCGTGGCTGCGGCCAGCGTCACCGCGATCCACATCAGTGGAGGAGCGGGAGACGCAGCGGCCACCGGCATTGCACCGGTGGCCGCGATCAGGGCAACGCGCTTACTTGCGGGTGCCGTCGAGCCAGTTCGGGCCCTTGTTGGTGAGGAAGAACACATAGACCACCAACGATACCGCGATCGTGGCAGTCACGTAGAGGGCGAACCAATCGACGTGGCCGGTCTTCAGCGCGCCTTGGTACAGCAGCGGGGCGGTGCCACCGAACAGCGAGTTGGCCAGCGCATAGCCCAGGCCCACGCCCAGTGCACGCACGTGGGTGGGGAACAGCTCGGCCTTCACCACCGCGTTGATGGAGGTGTAGCCGGTGAGGATGACGAAGGCCAGCGCCAGGGTCAGGAAGGCCAGGGTGGCGTCATGCTGGTGCGGCAGCTGGGTGATCAGGTACCAGCTGTACAGCACGCCGCCGACGCCGAAGAACACCAGCAGGGTCTTGCGGCCGATGATGTCCGACAGCCAGCCACCGACCGGCTGCAGCACCATCAGGAAGGCCAGCACGCCCAGGTTGATCAGGGTGCCGGTCATCGGATCGTTGCCGGCGAAGGCGCTCTGGATCATCTTCGGGCCGTTCACCGAGTAGGTGTAGAAGGCCACGGTGCCGCCGGCGGTGATCAGGAAGCACAGCAGCAGCGGTCGCCACTGGTGCACGAACAGCTCGTACATCGAACCGGACTTCTGCGCCTTGCCCTCGCGCGCGGCCTCGATGGACGACTCCGACAGCGACTCGTCCATGCCACGGCGCAGCCAGAACACCACCACCGCGGCGATGCCGCCGATGCCGAAGGCGATGCGCCAGCCCCACTCGGAGATTTCCGGCTTGCCCCAGAAGGTCAGCATCAGCAGCAGGGTCAGCTGGGCCAGCACGTGGCCGCCAACCAGGGTGACGTAGTGGAAGGACGACAGGAAGCCGCGGCGGCCGGGAATGGCGGCTTCGGACATGTAGGTGGCGCTGGCGCCGTACTCGCCACCGGTGGCGAAGCCCTGCAGCAGCCGTGCGAACAGCAGGATGACCGCGGCCCAGATGCCGATGCTGGCGGCGGTGGGGGTGATGGCGATCAGGAACGAGCACAGCGCCATCAGCGTGACCGAGACGGTCAGCGCCAGGCGGCGGCCATGGCGGTCGGCGAAGCGGCCGAAGAACCAGGCGCCGATCGGGCGCATCAGGAAGGTCGCGGCGAAGATCGCCCACACGTACATCGTGGAGTTCTTGTCGTCGGGCGAGAAGAACTGCGATTCGAAGTACACGGCGAACACCGAGTACACGTAGACGTCGTACCACTCCACCAGGTTGCCGGCGGAGCCTTTGAGGGTGTTGGAGATCGACCGCCGCAGGGCGGCGCGGTCGTTCGCGGGGACAGCAGGTTGGGGCGTGGTGCTCATCTGGGTGGGAATCCTCGATGCGGCGCGTCCGTGCGCAGGGAAAACGGCGCCCGGCCTTGGGGCGGCGCGGCCGGGCAGCCCTCTTGGTACTGCATCGACCGTCAACACGGGGTAGCAGACCAGAGCAGGGTGCATGGATGGATGACAGCGTGCCACCGCATGGGGTCCCGGACCATACTCAAAACGTCCTAGAATCCGCCTTCCCCCGGCTCCCTGGTGTGTCATGTCGGCTCCCCCCTCTTCGTCTGCGGCTGCCCCCCGGGGTGGCCTTGTCGCGCTGGCACTGCTGCTGGTCTATGTGGTCTGGGGCTCGACCTACCTGGGCATCGCCAAGGCCCTGCACGGCGGCGCACTGCCGCTGACGATGGTCTCCGGCAGCCGCTTCATCATTGCCGGCGGCCTGATGTTCCTGGCGCTGCGCCTGTTCTGGAAGCTGCCGAACCCGACCCTGCGGCAATGGCGCAACCTGGTCATCATGGGCGTGACCATGCTGGTGCTGGGCAACGGCATGGTGGTGCTGGCCGAGCGTGAGGTGTCCTCGGGCCTGGCCGCCACCGCGGTGGCCTCGGTGCCGCTGTGGATGGCGCTGTTCTCGGCGCTGCGCGGGCAGCATGCCAGCCGCGGTGAGTGGCTGGGCATCGCCATCGGCTTCCTCGGTGTGGTCTGGCTCAATGCCGGCAGCAGCCTGACCGCCTCGCCGACCGGGCTGGTGCTGCTGCTGATCGCGCCGATCGGCTGGGCCTTCGGTTCGGTGTGGGCACGCGGGCTGGACCTGCCGGGCCCGTTCATGACCGCGGCCGGGCAGATGATCTGCGGTGGCGTGCTGCTGGTGCTGATCGGCCTGGCGGTCGGCGAGCGCCCGAGCACGCTGCCCGATACCGGTGGCCTGCTGGCGATGGCGTACCTGTGCGTGTTCGGCTCCATCGTCGCGTTCACTGCCTACGTGTGGCTGCTGCAGAACGTGCGCCCGGCGCTGGCCGGCAGCTATGCGTACGTCAATCCGGTGATCGCGGTGCTGCTCGGCGCGCTGCTCAACGGTGAGCGCTTCGGCTGGCGCGACCTGCTGGCGATGGCGGTGATTCTCCTGGGTGTGGTGGTACTGACGATGGCAAGGACGCGAAAGAGATGAGCATGGACGAGAAAGAACAACGCCGGGGCCTGCTGGTCACCGCGTCCACCTTCGTGATCTGGGGCCTGGTGCCGGTGTACTGGCACCTGCTCAACGAGGTGCCTTCGTTCCAGATCATCGCCCACCGCATCATCTGGAGCACCGTGCTGGTGCTGGGCTGGCTGCTGATCAGCTCGCGCCTGGGCTGGTGGCAGAAGATCGCCGCGCAGCCGCGCGCGCTGCCGATCCTGCTGGTGTCGAGCCTGACCATCGCCTTCAACTGGGGCCTGTACATCTGGGCGGTCAACGCCGGTCATGTCATCGAGACCAGCCTGGGCTACTTCATCAACCCGCTGGTGAACGTGCTGCTGGGCGTGCTGGTGCTGAAGGAACGCCTGCGCCGCCTGCAATGGGTGGCGGTGGCGATGGCGGCGGTGGGCGTGGCCTGGCTGACCATCGACGCCGGCACACCGCCGTGGATCGCGCTCGGCCTGGCTTGTTCGTTCGGCCTGTATGGCCTGCTGCGCAAGCTGGTCTCGGTCGACCCGGTGGCCGGCCTGGGCGTGGAAAGCATGTACCTGTTCCTGCCGGCGCTGGCCTTCGCGATCTGGGCGGAAAACGGCCATGGCGGTGCGTTCTTCCATGGCTGGGGCTGGCGCAACGACCTGCTGCTGATCTTCGGTGGCGCAGTCACCGCCGTACCGCTGATCGGCTTTGCCTACGGAGTGAAGCGCATTCCGCTGTCGCTGGTCGGCATCCTGCAGTACATCGCACCGAGCCTGCAGCTGCTGCTGGGCGTGTTCTTCTTCCACGAAGCGTTCGATACTGCCAAGGCGATCGGCTTTGCCGCGATCTGGGCCGGCCTGATCCTGTTCGTCGGCGACAACATCCGCACGATGCGCGCCAAGCGCTAGCGCCGGCGGGGCTGCGGGGTCGGATCCCTCCGCAACGCGGAGGGCTCTGACCCTGTTCTATCCGTCGCCTGGGGTCAGAGCCCTTCGCAGGGCGAAGGGATCCCACCCGCTTCCACCCAAAAAAGAACGGCGCCCCGAGGGGCGCCGTTCTGCTTCCGTCCACGGCCAGGAGAGAGGGATGGCCGTGGCGGGAAGGCGGTTGCAGGCTTAGAAGCGCTGCTGGTACTTCATGTACATGAAGCGGCCGATGTCGAAGCCACCGTAGTAGGTGAAGCTGCTGTTCGGCTGGCTGTACATGATCGGACCCTGGTGGTTGAACACGTTGTTCACGCCCAGCGACACGGTGCCATCCCACGGCAGGCTGTAACGCACCTGCAGGTCGTGGAAGGTGTTGGAGCCCACCTTGTTGGTCGGCGACGCGCTGGTGTACGACGAGTTGAAGCCCGGCAGGTTGCACTCATCCATGTACGAGCACTTCTCCTTCATGCTGGAGTAGTAGCGCGCGGTCCAGCCGATGCCGAGGTCGCCATACTGCCAATCCAGGTTGAAGGTGGAGCGCACGCGGAAGTCGCCGGCCCAACCGGTACGCTGTTCCACCGGGGTGGTCGCGGCGCTGTCGTTGCGCTGCTCCAGGTAGTCGGTGTAGGTGGTGTTCCAGTTGACGGCGAACTTGCCGAACGCGGTTTCCGGCAGGCGGTAGCGCACGTTGATGTCATAGCCGGCGGTTTCGCGGTAGCCCGCGTTGACCAGCGAGCGGTCCAGCGAGTTGACCTGGCCGTTGCTGCCACGGGTGAAGCGGCCGCAGGCGGCATCCGAACCCTGCACGTAGCACTGTTCCAGGATGTTGGTGGCCGACTCACCAACGATGGCGTTGTCGATGCGGATCTTCCACCAGTCCAGGCTGACGTCCAGGCCCTGCACGAAGTCCGGGCTGTAGACCAGGCCGACGGTCCAGGTCTTGGCGGTTTCCGGCTTCAGGCCCGGGTTGGAACCCGAGCTGAAATCGGTGGTGGCCTGCTGGCCGGGCTTGGTGGCCACGCTGCCATCGCTGTTGAGCTGGTGGAAGTTGGCCGGCACCTTCAGCGCCTGGCAGCGGGCAGCAACGGTCGGGCTGGTGGCGGCGGTACCGAAGGAGGTATCGCACGGATCGGTGAACGAGTCGCGGCTGCTGACGGTGCCGCCGTACAGGTCATCCACGGTCGGCGCACGGAAGCCGGTGCCGTAGGTGGCGCGCACCAGCAGGCTGTCGATCGGCTTCCACTTCAGGCCGAACTTGCTGTTGGTGGTCGAACCGAAGTTGTTGTAGTCCGAGTAGCGGCCGGCCATGTCCAGCGACAGTTCGCGGGCGAACGGCAGGTCGGCCAGCAGCGGCACCTGCAGTTCCAGGTAGACCTCGTTGAGCGAGTAGTTGCCGCGGGTCGGCTGGCCGCTGGTGCCGGCGATCTCGCCCTTCTGCACCATCGTGTCCGGAGTGTAGCTGGCTTCTTCGCTGCGGTGCTCGAAGCCCATCGCGGCCAGGATGTCGCCGGCCGGCAGGGTGAACAGCGAGCCGGAGATGTTGCCGCTGGCGACCTTGGTGGTGCTCTGCATCTTGTCGACGAAGCGGGTGAACAGGTAGTCCTGCACGTCCTGGTTGCTCAGCGAGCCGGGTCCGGTGTAACCCATCGGGGCGGCCGGGTTCCACGGCACGCAGCCGGCGATCACCGCGCCCGGCGCACCGCAGCGGGCCACGTTGCCGTCCATGAAGGACGGGCCGACGGCCAGGTTGACGTGCGGCTGGTACATGCTGCCGGTACCGATGCGCTCGCCTTCGTTGCGGTTGTACATGTAGTTGACGTTCCAGTCCCAGTACCGCGAACCGGTTTCGAAGCTGCCTTCCAGACCAATGCTGGCGCGCTTGGTTTCCAGGTTGTTCTCGGTGCCGCGCGGCAGTTCCTCGGTACGGTGCGCGAACAGCGCATCCTGGCCCCACAGGTTGAACGCGCTGTCCTTGGACAGGGCGGCACGGCTGCCATTGCGGGCCTGCGCGGCGCTGACCGAGTACGGGTAACCGGCCAGGTGCTTGGTCGACTCGCGCTTGCTGTACAACGCGTCGGCGACGATGCGCAGGTTGTCGGTGATCGAGAAGCCACCGTTGGCGAACACCGAGGTGCGTTCCAGGCCTGTCAGCAGGCTCATGTTCGACTTGGTGTTGGCACCATCAGCCGGGTCCGGCGCATGGAAGTTGCCGGCCTTGCCCGGGTCGCCGCCCGGGCCCACCGTCAGGTTCTTGCCACCGACGGTGACGTAGCCCCACGGGGTGTTGCCATTGAGGCCATCGTTGGGGTGGCGCGGGCCGTTGGTGTAACGGCTGAACGCGCGGTCCTTGCCCAGCACCTCATCTTCCTTGGTGCGCTCGGCGCCCACGCTGAACCAGCCGCGCTCGAAGGTCTTGCCGAAGGTCGCGCTGTAGGCGCGCTTCTGGCCGTCACCCTGGCCGTACTGGCCGACATAGACGCTGGCTTCGCCACCATCGAAATTCTTGCGGGTGATGATGTTGACCACGCCGGCGATGGCATCGGAGCCGTACAGCGCGGAGGCGCCGTCGGTCAGCACTTCCACGCGCTCGACGATGGACGACGGGATCGAGGCCAGGTCGGAGTAACCGCCGGCGCTGACGCCCATGCGGCGGCCGTCGATCAGCACCAGGCTGCGTTCCGGGCCCAGGTTGCGCAGGCTGACGTACATGCCGCCGAAGTCGCGCGAGGAGGTCAGCGACGAGGCGCGGCTCATGCTCGGCGCACCGGCGGCAGGAATGTCCTGCAGGATGTCAGCGACGTTGACGTAGCCCTTCTTCTCGATCTCGGCGCGGTTGAGCGCGACCACCGGCTGTGCGGTTTCGACACTGGCCTGGCGGATGCGCGAGCCGGTGATTTCGATGCGGTCGAGGTTGGTCGGGGTATCGCTGGTGCTCTGTGCGAAGGCGGGGGTGGTGCAGCTGGCGGCCAGCGCGATGACGATCGCGTTGCGCAGCGGATTGGTTTTCAGGGACATCCGTGAAATCTCGTGTTTCGGTAAAAACAAGCGCCCGTTCTATGGGCGCGTGGGGTGCTGCAAACCAACGTGGGGGGCGCGATTCTAGAATGTTTCCATTCGTAACTGTTTGTCTCGGCGCTGCTGGAAGTGCGCGAAAATGAATCGCAACCAACAATCCACAGATGCGCTGTGCGCAGCGTCACGCGCGCTGCGTTTGCGATGGGCAGAGGCATCGATAGCGGCACGAAGCTGGCACGCTTGAGTGGTTGCGACAACGCGTCGCAGTACGCGCTTGTATGCAGGCGCGCAGGCGTTGTGATGCACCTGCCCGCATGAAATGCTCTTCGCCTTGTCATCGAAGGCAGGAGACGAAGGAATGATCCAGCTTGAAGAAGCACGCCGTCGCGTGGAGGCTGCACTTGCCAGCGACGATGAGCCGGTTGCCATCACGCATGAGCACGAAGTGGTCGAAGGCTGGCTGTTCTGCTTCCAGTCGCTGCGCTACCTGCAATCCGGCGAAATCTCGGATGCATTGGCCGGCAATGGGCCGATCTTCGTCGACCGGCACACAGGCGAGCAGCACGCGCTGGGCACGGCGTATCCGCCCGAGGAGGTCCTTCGCCAGCATCTGGCCGCGCGCGGCCCCGCCGTCTGATGCTGCGGCGGCGGATTTCTGAGTTCGGCAACGTGAAAGGGACGGAGCCTTCGCTCCGTCCCCTTGCGTGATGCGCAGTCCACCGCTGCGCGATGCTCAGGTTTCGCGCAGCGCCGTGGTGATCGGCAAACGTGCCGCGCGCAGTGCCGGGAACAGGCCGCCGACCAGGCCGATGCCCAGTGCCCATTTCAGGCCGGTCCACAGCAGTTCCGGCGACACATGGAACTTGAACACCACTGCGCTGAAGTTGCTGCCGATGGTGGACACGCTGTAGCCATTGAACAGCAGCCACGCCACCGCACAGCCGAGCAGGCCACCGAGCAGCGCCAGCAGCATCGTCTCCAGCATCACTGCCGTCACCACCGGCAGGCCGCGGAAGCCGATCGCACGCATGGTGGCGATTTCGCGGGCGCGCGTGGCGACGGCCGCATACATGGTGTTGAGCGCGCCAAACACCGCACCGACCGCCATGATCGTGCCGATCACCTTGCCAAGGATGTCGATCAACTTGGTCAGCCCGCCGCCCTGCTTGCTGTAGTACACGCGGGTGGTTTCCACGTCCAGTTTCAGGCGCGGGTCGGCGGCGACGGCGGCCTTGAACTGATCGAAGCCTGCCTTGCCCTCGGTGCGCACGCTGATCGACTGCCAGGCGCTGCGCTGGTAGGTGGTGGCCAGCGTATCGGCGTCGGTCCACAGTTCCGAATCATGCGCATCGCCGGTGGCGAACACACCCACTACGGTCCAGGTCTGGTTGCCCAGGGTCAGTGTCCTGCCCACCTCCATGTCGCGGAACTGGCCCTTGGCGCCCTGGCCGACCACGATCTCGCGCAGGCCGGTGGCGAACTTGCGCCCCTCGACGATCCTGACCTTGTCATGCACCGCCCATGCCTGCGGGCCCACGCCGCGGAACTGCGCGTTGACGTCGGTGCCATCGGACTTCGACACCAGGTTGACCACCTGCGACAGCTCCGGCGACAGCAGCGGCCGGCCCTGCGCATCGCGGCTGATGCCGGGCAGGGTGGACAGCATCGGTACCTGCTCGCGGGTGATCACCGAGTTGGTCTCGGCCTGCGAGCCACCGCGCAGCACGATGGCAGTGGTGTCATCGCCGGTGTTGTTGAGCGTGGCCTGGAAGCCTTCGCCCATCGCCAGCATTGCCACCAGCACGCCGACCACGCCGGCGATGCCGACCACGATCACCGAGGACGCGCCCCAGCGCTGCGGCAGGCTGGCCACGCCGATATGGGTGGCGGCCAGCGCCAGTCGCCCCCCGCGGGTCAGCAGCAGCCACAGGGCCACCAGCACGGTCACGGCCAGCACGCCGGTCCACGGCAGGCTGATCCACAGCACCAGGCCGACCGCCAGCAGCAGCACCGTCACGCCGTTGCCCAGCCACTTCTTGAGTTTGCTCTTGAACATGTCTGTGTTCTCCTCAGCGACCGGCCAGTGCGTCGACGATCTTCAGGCGCTTGGCACGCAGCGCCGGCAACAGGCCGACGATGATGCCGATCACCACGATCAGGCCCAGCCCCATCAGCCAGGTTGGCGTCGGCACGTGCGGCGGCAGCATGCCCATGCTCTTCGGGCCGATGGCCGGCAGGATCAGCGCGGCCAGGCCCATGCCGATCAGGCCGCCCAGGCCGATCAGCAGCACCGATTCCACCATCACCAGGGTCAGCACGGTGCTGTCCTTGAAGCCCAGCGTTTTCAGCGTGGCCAGCTCCGGCACGCGCTCGCGCACGGCCTGCGCCATGGTGTTGCCGGTCAACAGCAGCAGGGTGAAGAACACCGCGCCCATGATCGAGGTGACGATCATGCCGATATCCGCGAACTGCTTGACGAAGGCCTGCTGGAACGCCGATTCGGTCTGGGTCTTGGTCTCGTGGTCGGAGTTGGCCGAGATCGCGTCGATCGCCTGCGCCACCCGCGAAGAGTGGTCCGGGTTGTCCAGCGTTACCGTGTACCAGCTCACCTGGTTCTTGATGTAGTCGTTGGATTCATCGAAGTACTTCCAGTTCATCATCAACTGGCGTTCTTCGTTGGCGGCCAGCGCACGGTCCTTGGAACGGTAGATGCCCTTGAGCACCAGCGGCCAGTCGTTGCTGCCGCCACGCGGGAAGATCGTGGCCTGCAGCGGGATGGTGTCGCCGATCTTCCAGCCGAACTGCTTGGCCAGGGTTTCGCCGACGATGGCGCCGGTACGGGTCTGCTTCCAGTCTTCCAGTTGTGCCGGGTCGATCTGCAGCTCGCGGTAGACATCGAAGTAGTTGGGGGACACCGAGAAGTTCGGGAAGAAGTTCTTCGGGTCCTGGTAGATGCCGCCGAACCACATGCCATAGGCCACGTCGCGCACGCCGGCCACCTGCCGCACCTGGGCCTCCAGGCGGATCGGCAGCGACTGGGTGATCGACAGCCGCGATGCGACCACCAGGCGGTTGGCGCCTTCCACGCTGCCGCCGGAGGTGAATGCCACGCGCACCGAATCGAGCATGCCGAACAGCAGGAACGCGGCCACCACGGAGAGCAGGGTCAGCAACGTGCGGGTACGGCTGCGGAACAGCTGCGCCCACACCAACGAGAAGTATTTCATCGCCGTGGCCTCCGTCAGTGGGCCAGCGGCGCGTCGGCCAGCTCGCCCTTGTCCAGGTGCACCGTGTGCGTGGCGTACTCGGCGGCCTTCGGGTCATGGGTGACCATGATGATGGTCTTGCCATGCTCCCGGTTGAGCTGCTGCAGCAGGCCGAGGATCTCCTCGGCGGACTGGCGGTCGAGGTCGCCGGTCGGTTCGTCGCAGATCAGGAAGGTCGGGTCGGAGACGATCGCCCGGGCGATTGCCACGCGCTGCTGCTGGCCGCCGGACAGTTCATTCGGGCGGTGGCTGCGGCGGTCGGCCAGGCCGACCAGGGTCAGCGCGATCTCGGCGTTGCGGCGGCGCTGCGCCGCATTGAGGTGGGTCAGCAGCAGCGGCAGTTCCACGTTCTTCTGCGCGGTCAGCATCGGCATCAGGTTGTAGAACTGGAACACGAAGCCGACGTGGTGGCTGCGCCAGGTCGACAGCTGGCCGCCGCTCATCTGGTCGATGCGCTCGCCCTCGATGCTGATCTCGCCGCCGCTGGGGTTGTCCAGGCCGCCGATCAGGTTGAGCAGGGTGGTCTTGCCCGAGCCGGACGGGCCCATCAGCGCGACGAAGTCGCCGCTGGCGATGTCCAGGTCGATGCCGTGCAGCACCTGCACTTTCTCGGGGCCACGCTGGTAGGTCTTGGTGATGTTGCGCAGTGAAACCAGGGTCGACATGGGTGGTTCTCCACGGAAGGCGGGAAACGGGGAAGCGCCACGGCAGGGGCCGCAGGCGTGCGTCGAGCGGTGCTGCCGGCGGCGCCCGTGGGCGCCAGGCCGCTACTGCGCTTGTTTCTGTTGCACCTTGGCGCCATCGCGCAGGCTGTCCGGCGGGTTCAGCACCACCGATTCACCTGCGCTCACGCCCTTGAGGATCTGGCGGTCCTTGCCCATCGCCTGGCCGGCCTCGACCGTGCGCTGCTGCACGCGGCTTTCGTCACCCAGCACGAAGGCAACCGAGGCGCCCTCGCGCTGGACCACGGCGCCCGCCGGCACGCGCACGCCCTGCGGTTTGGCGGCCGCCTGCGGCTGCGCCTGTTCCAGGAAGCTGACGCGCACGCCCATCTCCGGCACGATGCGCGGGTCCTTCACCTTCAGCGCCACGCGCACCTTCACCGTGGCCTTGCCGCGGTCGGCGGTGGGGATGATGGCGATCACCTCGCCCGGAATCTTCCACTCCGGATAGGCGTTGAGCGTGGCTTCGACCGGCATCTTCGGCTGCACGCGGCCGATGAAGGCCTCGCCGACCTCGACTTCGATCTCCAGCGAGTCCATGTCGACGATGGTGCCGATGCCGGTACGGGTGAACCCACCGCCCGCCGACAGCGGCGAGACGATTTCGCCGGGCTGCGCGGCCTTGGCAGTGACCACGCCGGAGAACGGCGCGCGCACGATGTTGTTGTCCACGCCCAGATCGGCGATGGCCAGCTGGTCGTTGGCCACCCTGACGTTGCGCTGTGCGGTGTCCAGCTGTGCACGCAGGCTGTCACGCTGGGCCACCGCCTGGTCGTACTGCGAGCGCGACACCAGCTGCTGGCCGACCAGCGCCTGCAGGCGGCTGGCTTCAGCGGCCGCCTGCCTCTGCTGCGCTTCCAGCCCGGCCACCTGGCTGCGTGCGGCCTGCAGCTGCGAGGCATACAGGCTGCGCTGCGCGTCGGCATCGATCGGGTCCAGGGTGGCCATGATCTGGCCCTGTTCCACGCGCATGCCTTCCTCGATCATCACCTCGCGCACCTTGCCGGTGATCTTGGCCGATACCGTGGCCATGCGCCGGGCGACCACGTAGCCACTGGCATCGAGCACCGAACTGCTGGCGCTGCCCTGCTGGATGGCCACGGCGGGGGCGGTTTCCACGTCCACTGCCGGCGTACGCCCGAACAGGGCGAAGCCGACAGCGGCCAGCAACAACACGACCACGATGATCGCGATCCACAGCCAGCGGCGGCCACCGCCACTGCCGCCGGAGGCGGGCGGCGGCGATTTGCGGTCGATACGGAGTTCCTTCAACAGCTCGGCAGAAGCGTTCATTCGTTCCATCACAGGCGTTTGGGCGGGTGTGGCCGGAAGGGCGGACGGCGGCGGTTCCGGCGGTGGAGCGTGCGGCACAGCATGCAGGCAGGCACAGCGATGACGGCAGTGACAGCTGTCACCCGATGACACTGACGGCGGCAACTGCGAAACGTGACCACGGCGGCACAGGATGGCAACGTCCCCGCTACCGGTACCGCCCATGGATCCGATCACCCCGTCGCTGGCCCGCCACAGCCGCGCCGCCAAGCGTACCGTGATCCGCGCTCGGTTGCGCCGGTGCCGCCCGGCCGGTGGTGGCGCCTGCGCGCAGGCGGCTGAACTGGCATGATCGGCGGCGATCGTCCCCGCCTGGAACCGCCCGTGCCGTCGACATGGCTTGCCTCGCTGCTGCGCCCCGCGCCGGACTCGGCGGTGGCCGATACGCTGCGCCGGGGAAAATCGCCCTGGAGCGAGGCAGTCCACCTGCTGTGGTCGGTGTGGATCTTCCTGACGCCCTTGCTTGGCCACGGCTTCACCCTGCGCTGGCTGCTGCTGACGCTGGCCAGCTACCCGGTGTTCCTGCTGCTGTACGCCAAGGTGATGGTGGCGCCGCGCCATCACGCTCCGCGCTATGCGCTGGGCCTGATCGCGATGTCGCTGGTGCTGCTGCCCTGGTATCCGTCCGGGCTGACCTACTTCGTGTTCGGCTGCGTGCTGCTGCGGGTGAGCGGACGCGGTGGCTGGTGGCAGTATCTGCTGCAGCTCACTGGCCTGAACCTTCTGTTCTGCAGCCTCGCGCTGCTGTTCCAGTACCCGTGGCAGAGCCTGGTCTGGATCCCGGCCGTGTCCTACATCGTGGGGCTGGTCGTGAACGTGGAAGCGCTCAACCAGCAGAAGGATGCGGCACTGCAGCTGTCGCAGGACGAGGTGCGGCGGCTGGCGGCCACTGCCGAGCGCGAACGCATCGGCCGCGACCTGCATGACCTGCTCGGCCACACCCTGTCGCTGATCACATTGAAGCTGGAGCTGGCGCGCAAGCTGCACGACCGCGGCGACGCGCGCGCGCGGCTGGAGATCGGCGAGGCCGAGGCCATCGCCCGCGAAGCGCTGGCACAGGTGCGCAGCGCGGTTACCGGCATCCGCGCCAGCGACCTGGCCGGTGAGCTGACATCGGCGCGGCTGCTGCTGGAATGCCAGCAGGTCCACCTTCAATACGCACCACCACCGGCGATGCCGGTGGATGTCGAACGCGGGCTGGCGCTGGTGCTGCGCGAGGCCGCAACCAATATCGTGCGCCATGCACAGGCGACACAGGCACGGGTGGAGTTCATGCTGGAGGGACGCATGCTGGCGATGCAGATCCGCGACGATGGCCGTGGCGGCGTGCAGGCCGAGGGCAACGGGCTGAGCGGCATGCGCGAACGCGTGGCCGCCCTGGGGGGCAGCCTGCAGGTACAGTCCGCAAAGGGTGAGGGCACGCGACTGACCGTGCGCGTGCCACTGGCTGCCGCGACCACACCGTTGCCGCCGGGAGCGCCGCCGTCGCTGGCACAGGACGGTGCCGCATGATCCGCATCCTGCTGGCCGAGGATCAGGCGATGGTGCGCGGTGCACTGTCGGCGTTGCTGGGCCTGGAGCCGGATATCGAGGTGCTGGGCAGCGCCGCCGATGGCGAAACCGCGTGGCGGATGCTGCAGCAGCTGCAACCGGACATCCTGGTCACCGACATCGAGATGCCCGGCCTGTCCGGGCTCGAGCTTGCCCAGCGCATCGCGCGCCACGAGCTGCCGATCAAGGTGGTGATCGTGACCACCTTCGCCCGCGCCGGCTTCCTGCGCCGCGCGCTGGAAGCCGGCGTGCTGGGCTACCTGCTGAAGGATGCACCGGCCGAGAACCTGGCCGATGCCCTGCGCAAGGTGAAACAGGGCATCCGCGCGATCGACCCGCAGCTGGCACTGGATGCGTGGTCGCAGGCCGATCCGCTGACCGACCGCGAGCGCCGCGTACTGCGGCTGGCGGGCGAGGGCCGCACCGCCAGCGAGATCGCCGAGCAGCTGGGGTTGTCGCACGGTACGGTGCGCAATTACCTGTCCGAGTGCATCGGCAAGCTGGGCGTGGCCAACCGGATCGAGGCGTACCGGCTGGCGCGGCAGAAAGGGTGGTTGTAGCGGATCATTTCCGCGCCTGCGGAGACGTGTCACTTTCTTTGCTCGTGCAAAGAAAGTAACCAAAGAAACACGCCGCCAGAGCGCGAGCCGTCGCTACGCGACGGTTCCCTGCGCTTCTCGGCGAATCAGGGGACGGCGCCGAACTCGCTGCGCTCAGACACCGGCGCCTCTGCGCCCCCTGATTCCCCTGCGATGCTCGGCTCGCTCAAGGCGGACCCAACGTCAAAGGCAAAATCTGCACCCGGTAGATCCACGCCATGCGTGGATGCTCTTGCTGTTGATCTTGACCTTCCAGTCCGCCTTCAAGCGAGCCGAGCACCGCAGGACCGGCGAGGGCGAAGAGGCGCGGGTGTCTGAGCGCAGCGAGTTCCCGCGCCGTCCCTCGACGGACCGAGGAGCGCAGGGCACCGGCGTGCGAAGCACGCCGGCTCGCGGCCGGCGGAGCGTTTCTTTGGTTACTTTCTTTGCGCGCAAAGAAAGTGACACCCCCCGCGGTCGCGGAAACAATCCGCCGGGAACGCCCGGCGAATCCTTTCAATTCTTCCCGCGCGCCATCGCCTGGAACACCCCGTCACGCCGCACCCACAGGTGGAACAGCGCTGCACCCACATGCATCAGCACCGTGGCAAACAACACATAGGCCAGCAGGCTGTGCGCATTGCGCAACGCGGCATACAGCGCCGGGGTATGGGGCACGATCGGCGGCAGGTGCAGGCCGCCCCACAGCACGATCGGGTAACCGCCGGCCGACAGCATCGCCCAGCCGATCAGCGGCATCGCCAGCATCAGTGCGTACAGCATCCAGTGCGAGGCCTTGGCCGCCATCACCTGCCACACAGGAAGATCCGCCGGCAGCGGCGGTGGGCGATGACGCAGCCGGTTGTACAGGCGCAGCAACACCAGTACGCCGATGGTGATGCCCAATGGGCGGTGCAGGTCGATCAGCATCGGTCGCAGGTGCAGCGAGGCGACCATGGTCACGCCAATGAACAGCATGGCGACGATCATCAGCGCCATGGACCAGTGCAGCACCCGCGCCAGCAGGTTGAAGTGGCCGTTGCCGGTGCTCATCGTGCGGCCTCCTTCCGTTGCTCGACGTTGCCGGTGGCGCGCTCGCGTTCGCGGCGGTTGAAGGACTGCGAATACACGGCCGAGCGGGCCGCCAGGATCGGATCGTCACTGCCACGCACGCCGCTGGGCAGGATCAGCGGATCGAAATTGATCTGCCCGCAGGCGCCCTGTTCCTGCGACTGCATGCGGTCCAGGCTGAGTACGCCGGCCACTACCTGATCACGCGATTCGGGCCACGGTACCGACGGATCATCGATGGCATCGCCAGGCTCGGCGGTGGTCACGACCAGGTTCCAGCGCACCGGGCCGCTGGCCAGGCGCTGCTGCAGTTCCTGGCTGAGGAAATCGACGCTGGCCTGCTTGCGGGTTTCCGCATCCATCTCCACCACCGGCGCCTGCGGCTGCCAGCGCCAGCGCACCGCGCGCTTCTGGCCCTGCGCATTGGTGAACCAGAAGCTGTTGACGCTGTTGAAGGTGGTGTCGGCCCAGCTGCTGGTCCACGGCGCGGTCTTGGCCCACTGCTGGAAAGCCTGCGCACTGGGGTATTTGGCCAGCACCGCGGCCATCTTCTGCGGATCGGGCTTGCCGGTGACCGGGTCGGGAATGGAGGCGCGGGTCTGCTCGTAGAACGCCTCGGCGCTGGGCACGGCGAAGAACGGGAAGCTGTTCATCGCCATGCGCCATTCCTGGCCATCATCGCTGACCATCTGCACCGCGAGGCTGCGCACGCGTGCAGTGTTGTCGGCGCCGTAGGGGTCGCCGCCGCCGATCGACAACCGGCCCATCACCGGCACGCGGCGCTGCGAGAACACCCGTGCGCTGGACAGGGTGGGGGCCTGCGCGCTGGGTTCGAACCAGCCGCTCACGCAGATGCCCTTGCTGTGCGCGCGGCGGAAGCCCGGGTGGGCCGGGCCGGTGGCCTCGATGGTGTCGGTGAAGCGCTGCGCGGTCAGGCGGTTTCCAATCCAGCCGGCCAGCCAGGCGAAGGCCAGCGCGACCGCACCCAGAATGAGTGCGATCAGTGCGATCCAGAGCAGGGGTGAATGCTTGCGTGGCGCGCCCGGCGTCTGGCCAGCGCGGGTGTAGCGGAAGAGCGACATGGTCGGAGTCCTGCCTTCACGGAGCGTGTGGGTGGTCGACCCACACATCCTCGCAGAACCCGGCCGGGGCCGAAATTCAATTTTTCGTCAGATTTTCCGGGGACGGGGTGCCGACCAACGGTCGGCACCCACCCGATCAGCTGTAGCGCTGCTTCAGCATCGCCCACGCCGAGCGCAGCGCCAGCGCTTCGCCACCGGCCGGACGGCCCGGGCGCTCGCCGTCGTTCCAGGCATACACATCCAGGTGCGCCCAGCGCTGGCCGTCTTCCAGGAAGCGTTCCAGGTACAGCGCGGCGGTCACCGAGCCGGCCATGCGCGAACCGGCGTTGGCCAGGTCGGCGATGCCGCTGCTCAGGTAGCGCAGGTAGGGGCGCCACAGCGGCATGCGCCAGACCGGGTCGCGGGTCGCGTCACCGGCCTGCAGCCACTGCTGGGCCACCGTGTCGTCGTTGCTGAACAGTGCCGGCAGGTCCGGGCCCAGTGCGATGCGCGCGGCACCGGTGAGGGTGGCGAAGTCCAGCACCAGGTCCGGCTTCTGCTCACCGGCGAAGGTCAGCGCATCGCACAGGATCACGCGGCCTTCGGCATCGGTGTTGTCGATCTCCACGCTCAGGCCCTTGCGGGTGGCGATCACTTCGCCCGGGCGGAAGGCATCCGGACCGATCGCGTTTTCCACCGCCGGCACCAGCAGGGTCAGCCGCACCGGCAGCCCGCGCGCCATCACCAGGCCGGCCAGGGCCAGTGCGTGCGCGGCGCCGCCCATGTCCTTCTTCATGTTGCGCATGCCGTCGGCCGGCTTGATGTCCAGCCCGCCGGTATCGAAGCACACGCCCTTGCCCACCAGCACCAATGCCGGATCGGTGTCCTTGCCCCAGCGCAGCACGACCAGGCGCGGCGCACGATGCGAAGCGCGGCCCACGGCGTGGATGGCCGGGAAATTCTGCTTCAGCAGTTCGTCGCCGGTAATCGCCTCGACCTGCGCACCATGTGCATCGGCCAGCGCGCGCGCGGCGTCTTCCAGCTGCTGCGGGCCCATGTCTTCGGTCGGGGTGTTGACCCAGTCGCGCACGCGCAGGCTGGCGGCGATCAGGTCGGCCACTTCGCCGGTCGGCGAGGCCACCAGCTGCGCCGGTGCGCGATTGCGCTTGCGATAGCGGTCAAAGCGGTAGCTGCCCAGGCCCCAGCCCAGCTGCAGCAGCGCCCGTTCGGCGGCCGGCAGTTCATTGGCCAGCTGCCAGACGCTGCCTTCCGGCAGCGCGTGCGGCGCATGCGCATAGCTGTAGGCATCGGCACGATCACCCACGCCCATCACGGCACCGGCCAGGCCATCGGCGCCCGGCAGCAGTGCCACGCTGTGGGCGCCGGCGTCGAAGCCCTGCGATGCCAGCCACGCCTGCGTGGCAGCCGGCTGGCTGTCCTTCCAGGCGGCGAACTGCTCGCGGTCCAGCACGTACAACGGCAGCGCCGCAGCGGTGTCGGCGGTGAAACCAGTGATCTCGCTCATGCGTCAGGTACTCCGGGGTGCGGCGGCGTCGAGGTTGGCATCCAACCAGTCGGCCAGGCCGGTAAGGGTGTCGAACTGCAGGTCCGGCTGCAGCTGCGGATGGGTCCAGGTGGCTGCGTCGCGGTTGATCCAGCAGCCGCGCAGGCCGGCGGCAATCGCCCCGGCCACGTCCATGTCGGCATGGTCGCCGACGTGCAGCACCTGTGCCGGTGCCACACCCAGGCGGGTGCACGCGGCATGGAAGATGCTGGCTTCGGGCTTGGCCGCGCCGTGTTCGCGCGAACCTAGCTGGAAGGCGAAATGATGGGCCAGGCCGATCCGCTCCAGGTCGGCGTTGCCGTTGCTCAGCGCCGCCACCGGTACCCGTGCGGCAATGCGCGCCAGCGCGTCGATCGCATCGGGATAGCACTCCACCTGGTTGCGCGCGGCGTAGAACACTTCATACGCAGGCTCCAGCAGATCGAGGCTGGCACCGCTGGTGTGCAGTGCTTCGTGCAGGGTCAGCCGGCGCAGCGCACTCAGGTCGTGGTGGAGGTGCGGATGGGCGTGGTACAGCCGCTCGCGCAGTTCGCGCATCGCCTCCACCGGATACATCGCGGCGGTAGCGGGGCTGTGTTCGCACATCCAGGCGTGCAGGACCTGTTCGATGCGGGCGCCGATCGGAGCGAACGGCCACAGCGTGTCGTCAAGGTCGAGGGTGATGGCTTGGACGGGGAAATTCACCTCGCCATTCTACCCCTGCCCGCGCGGGCTTTCATGCGGCGCGGCGGGCGGGTGGGCACTGTGGCTGGGCCGGGTCAGCGCAGGTTGTACGAGCAGGCGATGGTGGTCTGGCCGTCGAACTGCTGCACGTCCAGGTTGTGCCGCCCAACTTCCTTCGTGTAGGTGCCTGCCACCGGGTCGGACATCTTCGCCAGTGCCGCGACCTGTTCCACACTGGCCGAGCTGAAGTACGCGGTGAAACTGTCGATGCCATCCTCGCCGCTGTCGCCGTCATAGGACTGCAGCCGGTTCACGGGCTGGCCCAGCACCATCAAGGGCGTGGTCAGCCGGAACTCGCCGCTGGATTCGCCGTCCTGCGCCCTTGCCGGGGCCGGTGCCAGCATCCGGGCCATGGCGTCGAACTGCATGGGCGTGAGGTGCCGCTTGCAGGTAACCGCCTCAGCAAGCTGGGTGCGCGCCTGATCGGCAGTCGGCGGCGTCGCGGCGAACGCGGGAGCGGCAATGCAGGCCAAGGCAAGGCAACGCGTGGCGAGAGAGTTCATACGAGCGGATCCATCCGGGTAGGGCGCCATAGTCTGCCACTTCGTCCCTGTTTCTGGTTCCGCCACCTGCGTCCATCCGTTGTTGATGCCGTCACTCCAGCAGGCGTGCCCAGCCCTGCATGCCATCCAGGCGTGCCAGCACCAGCTTGATGCACACCAGCAGCGGCACTGCCAGCAGCAGCCCGATCATGCCCCAGGCCCAGCCGAACACCATCAGCGCCAGGATCAGCACCAGCGGCGACAGCTTCATCCGACGGCCCAGCACGATCGGGGTCACCATCTGCCCTTCCAGGGTGTGCAGGCCCAGGTAGGCGGCGGCCGGCAGCAGGGCCTGCAGCGGGTCGCGGAACTCGACGAAGCCCATCAACAGCATCAGCGCCACGCCGATCAGCGGACCCACGTACGGGGCGAAGTTCAGTAGTGCAGCCACCGTGCCCCACAGCAGTGCTTCCTGCAGGCCGATGCCGAGCAGCATCAGCACGCCGGCGAACACCAGCCCGACCAGGGTGTTGATGACGCTGATGGTCAGCACGTAACGCGAGACCTCCCGTTCGATCGAACGCAGGATGTCGGTGGTGAACCGCTGCTGCTGGCGGTTCGGGAACAGGGCGATCGCTGCGCGCTGCAGGCTCTGCCCGTAGATCATGAAGAACAGGGTCAGCAGCACCACCGCCAGCACCGACGCGGCCAGGCGCGGTGCACGGGTCAGCATGCGGTATGGATCGTCCAGCTGGGTGCGGATCACCTGCACCTTGTGGTTGCTGTCACCGCCGGCCACGCGGGCGAAGTTTTCCGCCGCCTGGTTGGCCTGCTGCACCGGCTTGGTCAGGTCCTGCACCTGCCGGGCCACCTTGCGCAGCTGCTGCGGTGCTTCCTGCGCCCATTCCATCGCCGGACCGATCAACTGCACCGCCAGCGAACCGGTCACGCCCAGCCCGGCGCCGAGGATCAGCAGTGCGCCCAGCGCGCGCGGAATCCACAGCTTCTGCAGCAGGCGCAGGATCGGGTTGCCGACCAGTGCGAAGAACACCGCCAGCAGCACCGGCAGGATGATGTCCTGCGCGGCCCACAGCGTGTAGCCCACCGCCAGGGTGGCCAGGACCACCAGCGACATCGGCCCGCGTGGACGCGACGGGGGCGGCAGCGGTGCCTCCGCACCCTGCGGATCGGCTGGTGACGGGGACAGGAGGGACTCGCTCATCGACGCACCAACCGGGAAGGGGAGCGCATTATCCGCCGGCCGCGATCGGCGCGGCGGAGTGCGTGGATCAACGTTCGGACAGCTCGGTGGCGGCTTCGGCCGGGCGCGGTTCGCGCGGTTCCGGTTCGGGTTCCGGGCGGGGGGCAGGTGCCGGCCGTGCGTTGGCGGAGGAGGCCGCCGCCTGTGCCTGCTCGCTGGCATCGTCGGCTTCTTCGGCCGCGTCGTCGGCGGTCGCTGCAGCCTGTGCCGCCATCGCCGTGGCGAACGCCGCCTGGGCACTGGCGAACAGGTTCGAGACCGAACCGACCATCTGCAGCCAGCGCGCACCGTTGACCTTGCCGGGCACTTCCAGCTTGCCGGCGATGAAGCCACCGGCCAGGCCGACCACCACGATGCGCAATGGCGACCAGCCCTTTCGCCAGACGTCGCTGAGCGTGGACCAGTGGTCATGGGTCTCGCCCAGGCGCACGGTCACCACCTGTTCGCAGCGTTTCACCCGCCGCTGCAGCGCGCCGAACTTCATGGCTTGCCCTCGGGCAGCTGCACGCCGGCATCGGGGTCGTCTTCGCTGGGCTCGTCGAACAGGCCCAGGCGTGACAGCTGGCGCCGGGTGGCATGCATGCCGGTGTGATGGAAGAAGTAGGACACCCGCCAGATCGCGTAGCCGGTGACGGCCAGGCTCAGCAGCGAGGTGATCAGCAGCGCCTGCAGCCAGCTAAGGCCCCAGCTCTGCAGCAGGGCGATGAGGGTGGCCGCCATCAGCAGCCAGGCCGAGGCACCAAATACGATCGCCACGCCGGCCCAGGCCAGCGCACGGCCGAAGGCGCTGCGGGCCAGGGCGAAGTCGGCCGAGGCCAGCCGGCGCAGCGAGCGCACGGTGTGCTTGGCCGAATCGGCGGCGGCACGACCGGCCGCGCCGACCTGGCGGATGCTCTCATCCAGCGGCGGGGTGGCCGCCGGATCAGGGGCTTGCGCGTTGTCTTCGCTCACGCCGCGGCTTACTTGTCGCTGCTGCCGCGGGCCAGCTTGGCGATGATCCAGCCGGCAGCGAAGGCGACGCCGAACGAAGCCAGCGGACGCTCACGGATCAACTCGGCGGCGCTGTCGATCAGGTCCTTGCCCTTGTCCATCAACGCGTCAACCTGTTCCTTGGCAGCGGCACCACCGAATTCGGCGGCGGCCAGGCCAGACAGTGCGCTGTCGGACAGTTCGGCCTTGACGTTGGCCTTGCCGATGCGCAGCTCGTCGGTCGCGGCACCGGTTGCGCCCTTGATCGCACCGCCGGCGGCCGTGGCGGCCTGCTTCAGGTGGGAACCGGCTTCACCCAGGTGTTCCTTCAGGTTCTCGGTATTGGTGGGGCTCATCGAATCACTCCTGTTGCGATGGGGGAACGGGTGTCGGCGGTGCCGACCTGGACTGACAGCAATAGCATTGCCGGGGTATAGGGGGTGTTACGGCAGGGCGATCAGCGCATCACGAGCTGGCCCTGCTGCTGGCCATTGTTGCGCAGCACGCGCACCACCAGGGTCGGCGGGCGCTGCTGGAAGTTGGCGCGCCAGCTGGCCAGGTCGGCGAATTCACCCACGGTGGCGTCGGTGATGATGTCGCCCTGCTGCAGGCCGTTGCTGGCCGCGCGGCTGCCACGCTTGACCTCGCTGACCAGCACGCCGCCGACACCCGACTGTCGCAGCGACTCGGGCAGGTCGACGAAGGTGGCACCGGTCAACCGCGGGTCCAGGCTCTCGCCGGTGACCGCACGCGCCTGTTCCTTCAGCGTGGCCTTGATCTGCACGGGCTTGCCTTCGCGGCGTACATCCAGCGTCATCGGGCTGCCGACCGCAGCCAGGCCTTCCACGTTGTGCAGGGCTTCGGCGCTGTCCACGCGTTGGCCGTTGGCCGAGACCACCACGTCGCCCGGCTTCAACCCGGCCGCGGCGGCCGCCGAACCGGCCAGCACGCGGGTGATCAGCGCACCGCGCGTTTCGCCCAGGCCCAGCCCCTGCGCGATCTGCGCGGTCAGGTTCTGGCTCTCCACGCCCAGCGTGCCGCGTACCACCACGCCGTGCTTGACCAGCTGGTCGACCACGCTGCGCGCCAGGTTGGACGGAATCGCCAGGCCCAGGCCGATGTTGCCGGCCATGCTGCCCTGCGGGTTGAAGCTGGCGGTATTGATGCCGACCAGCTGGCCCTGCAGGTCGACCAGGGCGCCGCCGGAATTGCCGGGGTTGATTGACGCATCGGTCTGGATGAAGTTCTGGTAGCCCAGGCCACGGATGCCGCTGCGGCCCACCGCCGAGACGATGCCCGAGGTGACCGTCTGGCTGAAGCCGAACGGGTTGCCGATGGCCACCACGAAGTCACCGACCCGCAGCTGGTCGCTGTTGCCGAGCTTGATGTCGGTCAGGTTCTGCGCCGGGATGCGGATCAGCGCGATGTCGGTATCGCGGTCCGAACCGAGGAACTCGGCCTTCACCGTGCGCCCGTCGGCCAGTGTCACCTGCACGTCATCGGCGTTGTCGATGACATGGTGGTTGGTCAGCACCAGGCCTTCCTTGGCGTCGATGATCACGCCCGAGCCCAGCGATTCGTTGATGCGCTCCTGCGGGATATCCGGGAACAGGCGGCGGAAGAACGGGTCGTTGAAGAACGGGTTGCGCACGCGCACCACCTGCTTGGTGTTGACGCTGACCACGGCCGGCATCGCCTTTTCCAGCATCGGCGCCAGCGAAGGCACCGCCTGTCCGGCCACCGCGGCCGGCAACGCGGCGGTGGTCGGCAGCACCGCTGGCAGCGGTGCTGCATCGGCACGGTTGTCCAGGTGGGCATTGATGCCGGTGGCAACGAAGCCACCGAAGGCGGCGGCGATTGCGAGCGTAAGCAGGGTGGGAAGCGGTCGCATGGTTGTCGGTTCGCTGGCGTGGGTGGGGGCGGTTCGGCCCTACGGTAAAACAAGCTGAATGAGTGTGTCGCGATCTGGATAAATGCGCCATGAAAACCGCAGGCCGCGAAAGGCGAGTGAGGAGGCTGACAGCATGGCTGTGGCGACACCGCACAGGCGACGCCTGCACCACCGAAGACGATCGCCGGGGGCGCCGACACAGACCGATACCTGCGCAGTTCCGCGCAACCGGGTGCCGCAATGCGCCACAGCACGCATCGGATGCCGCGTCCGTGCAACGGCACGCAACGGCCATCTTCGACCACGCGCTTGCTGTGGCGTAGTCCTTAAAAAAAGGGGTTTCCTGTGAACCCGCCGCTTCTGCGGCAGTGGTGGGCTACACCATGGCCGTCGCATCAGATGCGATTGCGGGCGCGTGCCCCGTTCCACGATCGTCAATGTCGGTATAGCATCGCCCCGTTTTGATACTTAAGGCCCCCAGGAGGGCAACATGAGCAACGGTAATGGTGTGTCGGTCGTGACCGACGCCGTCGAGAACGTCAAAGAAGCCGCCACCAACGTTGGCGAGACCATCGCCCACGCCGCCGAAGACGCCGTGAAGTCGGTCAAGAAGACCGTCAAGCGCGCCACCAAGGCGGCCGGTACCCGCGTTGCCAAGGCCAAGAAGGCCGTGGCCAAGGTCGAGAAGACCGTTGCCAAGAAGGCCGACAAGGCCGCCAAGTCGGTCGGCAAGACCGTTGCCAATGCCAAGAAGAAGCTGGAAGCGGCCAAGAAGAACGCCAAGGCCGAAGCCGCTGCCCTGAAGAAGGAAGTGGCCAAGAAGAAGGCCGCTGCAGGCAAGGCTGTGACCAAGAAGGCCGCTGCCGCCAAGAAGGCCACCAAGGCTGCCGGCAAGAAGGTCGCCACCGTGAAGAAGGCCGCCACCAAGAAGGCCGCCGTCGCGAAGAAGACCGTTGCCAAGAAGACCGCGGCCGCCAAGAAGGTGGTCGGCAAGAAGGTCGCCACCACCAAGAAGGCTGTGGCCAAGAAGACCGTCGCCGCCAAGAAGGTCGCCGGCAAGAAGGCCGTGGCTGCGAAGAAGGTTGTCGGCAAGAAGGTTGCCGCCACCAAGAAGGTCGCCACCAAGAAGACCGCGGCCGCCAAGAAGGTTGTCGGCAAGAAGGCTGCCGTCGCCAAGAAGGCTGTTGGCAAGAAGGCCGCCGTCGCCAAGAAGGCTGTCGGCAAGAAGACCGCCGTCGCCAAGAAGGCGGTGGGCAAGAAGGTTGCCGCCACCCGCAAGACGGTCGCCAGGAAGGCTGCGCCGCTGAAGAAGGTCGCCGCCAAGAAGGCTCCGGCCAAGAAGGCCGTGCGCAAGGTCGCCAAGCGCAAGTAATCGCGCCGTGACCGAAGGCCCTGCCACCCACCGGGTGGTAGGGCCTTTCGCGTTTCTGGGGCGCTACCTGGGGCAAGATGCAGGTTCTTCCCGCCGGAGCCCCGACCATGCGCGGTATCGACTTCAGTTCCTGGCAGGGCGTGCTGTCCACGTTGGCCGGCCTGGTCCTGATCACCCTGCTCGGCGTCGGCATCCGCCTGCTGGTGATGCAGACCCTGCAGCAGCGCCGCGAGCGCGAGAACCGGCAGATCAACGAACGGCTGCGCACGCTGATGGCCGCCTACAAGACCCTGGGCGGTTCGTTCACCGGCGAGCTGGGCGTGGATCCCAGCCATCGTCGCGACCTGCGCCAGCGCGAAGATGCCGACGGCATCGCCGAGCCGCGCTCGGACCGTGCGCGGCGCATCCGCGATGCGGTCGAGGCCGCGCTGTCGGACATCCTGCTGCTGGGCACCGACGAACAGGTGCGGCTGGCCACGCGTGCCGCCAACGAACTGGCACAGGGGCGCCCGGTGCATACCCACGAACTGGTGGTCTCGCTGCGCGACTTCGTGCGCGAAGCGCTGGATCTGGCCCCGATTCCGGCCGATCTGCAGATTCCACCGCAGGGGCCGACCCGGCCCGTTGCCAGTGGTGGCGGCAAGGGCCGTAACGACGGCGATGCCAAGGGCGGCCGTGCAGGCGGTGGCGGTGGTGGTGGAATGGGCGCCGGCATGGGCGGCATGGGCCTCGGTGCCGGCGCCGCACTGGGCGCCGGCCGTGCTGCTGCCAGCGATGAAACGGACGCGCGCTGAGCACGTCCGCCGGGTTCAGCGCGTCAGCTCGTAGAGCGGCACGAAGCCGCCGTAGATCATCCGCGCGCCGTCGAACGGCATCGGATTCTTCGTTGGATCAAACCGCGGGTCCTCCATCATCTTCTTCATGCCGGCGTCGCGGGTCGGCTTGTCCGGCCATTCGATCCAGGAAAACACCACCGTCTCATCCGGCGTGGCTTTCACCGCGCCGAAGAAGTCGGTGGCCTTGCCGTGCGGCACGTCATCGCCCCAGCACTCGACCACGCGCAGCGCGCCGTACTCGATGAAAACGGGATCCCCTGTGCGTGCATGGGCGAGGAACTTCTCCTTGTTGGCGGTGGGCACCGCCAGGACGAAACCGTCGATGTAGCTCATTGCCTGCCTCCGGATGGACCGTGCCACATGCACGGCCTTCAGGTACACGACGAACCAGGGGATCGGGGATCGACAACGGTGGACGGTGAAGAAACCTGAAAAATGCACGCGCGCCGCGCGCGTATGCCAGACGCAGCCTGAATCAAGCCAAAAAATTCAGCAATGCGAAGACCGCTGTTTTCAGGGAGCGTTGTGGCGAATAACGGAGAATTTACATTCCCGATGCGATGGCGCCCTGGCGCTGCTGCACACCATAAGAAAGTAAAGGTGTACCCCCATGAAGAATTCGCTGATTGCTCTGGCCCTGGCCGCTGCCCTGCCGTTCACCGCTTCGGCTGCTGAGAACCTGTCCTACAACTACGCCGAAGCCGACTACGCCAAGACCGACGTTGAAGGCATCAAGGCCGACGGCTGGGGCGTGAAGGGTTCCTACGGCTTCCTGCCGAACTTCCACGCCTTCGGCGAATACAGCCGCCAGGAAATCGACCACACCAACCTGAAGGTTGACCAGTGGAAGGTCGGTGCCGGCTACAACGTTGAAATCGCTCCGAGCACCGACTTCGTTGCCCGCGTTGCCTACCAGAAGTTCGACCGCAAGCACGGTCTGGACTTCAACGGCTATAGCGCTGAAGCCGGTATCCGCACTGCCTTCGGCGCCCACGCCGAGGTCTACGGCATGGTCGGTTACGAAGACTACGCCAAGAAGCACGGCGTCAATCCGGATGGCCAGTGGTACGGCCGCCTGGGTGGTCAGGTCAAGCTGAACCAGAACTGGGGCCTGAACGGCGAGCTGAAGATGAACCGCCACGGCGACAAGGAATACACCGTCGGCCCGCGCTTCAGCTGGTAATTGCTGCCTCGGCGCGATTGCGCGCTGGAGACGCCCCAACAGGCCCGGCATTTGCCGGGCCTGTTGCGTTTGCGCCGTGGCAAACCGGAATGCTGTCTGACTGGCGGAATGCGCGGGCCAGCCATTGCAAGGAATTGGATTCCGCCGCTGCGGGCACCGACCTACGTTGGATGTCCCATGTTGCCTGGACATGCCGCAATGCCGCTGACCCTCCCGCCTCTGCTGCCTGATCGGCCACGACGCCTGGCGCTGCTGGACCCGCACCCGGTACTGCGGTTGGGCGTGGAAGTGCTGCTGCGCCAGCACGCGGGTGTGCAGGTACGGGTGAGCCTGTCCAGCGAGGCGCACCTGCTGCACCTGCTGGAGCGCAGCCCGACGTGTGTCGACCTGCTGCTGATCGATGCGTTGCCCATGGGCGACCTGGGCGATGGGTTGGCCCTGTTGCACGTGCTGTCGCAGCGCTGGCCGGCACTGCCGGTGCTGGTGCTCTCGGCACACTGCAATGCCAGCACGGTGGCCACCGCGATGCGTGCCGGTGCGCGCGGCTTCCTGTCCAAGTCGACGCCACCGGACGTGTTGCTGCGTGCCATTGATGTGGTCGCCCGGGGAGGGCGCTTCGTGCCACCGGAGCTGCGCGCGGAACTGAACCTGCCGGGCACGCGTGCACGCAGAATGCAGGCCCCGGCACTGGTGCCGTTGAGCCAGCGCGAACGGGAAGTGCTCGGGCTGGTGCTGAAAGGGGTCAGCACCAGCGAAATGGCCCTGCGATCGGGGCGTTCAGCCAGCACGATCAGCTCGCAGAAAACCTCGGCCTACCGCAAGCTCGGCATCCGCGGGGACGGTGACCTGTTCCGCTTCCGCCACCTGCTGGAATGCGGATGAGCGGCGTTACTCGCCCTGGTACTGCTTCTCTTCCACCAGTGCAGAACCGGCCAAGCGGTTGATCTCGTTCTTCACCTGCACGCGCTCGCCATTGGTGCCATAGACACCGCGTGCCAGCTGGATGAATGCATCATCGAACACCTGGGCCGCTTCCTTGTCGCGCAGCTGGTCCTGGATGTCCCACATACGCTCGTTGATCGCCTTCAACTGCTGCTGCAGCGCGGCCAGGGCCGGCTGTGCCTGCAGCTGCTGCTGCAACAGGGGCAGCAGGCCGTCCAGCTCGGTGCGCACGTTGGCCAGCTTGGCGGCATCGTCGATGCGCTCGGCCTTGATCTGGAGAATGGTGATCTTGTCGATCAGCTCGCCGATCGATACCGGGGTCAGGATGGCGTCCACGCGGTTGGTTCCTGGAAACAGGGCGCCATGATACCGCGCCGCTGGCGCATGGCCCCGATCCACGGGATTTACGCCGAATTTGCGCCGCGGGCCGGGCCGCACCCTCGATCCGTTACGGCCACGCGCTGGACACTGCCGTCCCGGCGGCGTGACCGCCTTCGACGAGGAACACAGTGCAGTGAACAGCAAGGGGATGATGGCGGCGGTGGTGGCCGCCCTGGCAGGGCTGCTTGGCATGGGCAGCGCGCAGGCACAGGTGCAGGTCAGTGGCAGTGCGGCCTTGACCAGTGACTACGTGTGGCGCGGCAGCTCGCAGAGCGATGGTGACCCGGCGGTGCAGGCCGGCGCGAAGATCTCGATCCCATCGGGCTGGTACGCCAGCGTGTGGGGGTCCAACGTCTCGTTCAAGCCGGACAATGGCGCGCGCAGCGAGTTCGACCTGGTGGCGGGCTGGTCCGGCGCGCTGGCACCGGACTGGACGCTGGATGCGAACCTGACCCGCTATGTGTATCCGGGTACCGGTCGTGCGCTGGACTGGACCGAACTCAACACCAACGTGACCTGGAAGCAGCGCGCCTGGCTGCAGGTCGCGCATTCCAACGATGCGTTGGCCGGTGGCCATCGCGGAACCTATGCCCAGCTGGGCGTGCGTGTGCCGCTGCACGAACGCGTCCGCCTGGAAGCAGCGGTGGGCCAGTACTGGCTGGCCACCGCGCAGGGCCCGGATTACCTGCATGGCCAGCTCAGTGCCATTGCCACGCTGACTCCGGCATGGGAGCTGCGCGCCACCGTGCATGACACCGACAGCGCGGCCAAGCGACTGTTCCCGGGCAATGCCGGTGGACGCTGGGAGCTGGCGCTGCAGGGCAGCTTCTAGTTCGACGATGCCGCCTGGCGCGCGCGCAGCGCGCCGGGCAGCCACAGCAGCAGGGCCAGCACGGCCACGGCGGCACCGGCCACGCAGACGCCGGTCCAACCGTAGCGCTGGTAGACCTGCGCCGACAGCAGCGAACCCAGCGAGCCGCCGATGAAGTAGCCGGTCATGTAGCCGGCATTGAGGCGGTTGCGCGCCGCGGGCTGCAGCGCATAGATCAGGTTCTGGTTGCTGACGTGCAGCAGCTGTGCGGCCAGGTCCAGCACCACCACGCCGATCAGCAGCGCCAGCAGCGAGTGGGCCGACAGCCCCAGTGGCAGCCACGACAGCAGCAACAGCACCAGCGCGATGGCAGTGGCGCGTCCGGTCTGGCCGCGGTCGGACATGCGCCCGGCCAGGCCGGCCGCCAGCGTACCGGCTGCACCGACCAGCCCGAACAGGCCGATGGTGGCATCGCTGTAGGCGTACGGTGGCTGCGCCAGCAGGAACGCGAGCGGGGTCCAGAAAATCGCGAACATGGCAAAGCTGCAGGCGCCCAGCAGGGTGCGCTGGCGCAGCACCGGCTCCTGCACGAACAGCACGCCGATCGAGCGCAGCAAGGCGAAATAGCCCAGGCCGGCGCTGTGGTGGAATCGCGGCAGGCCGCGCTGCAATGCCAGTGCGGTCAGCACCAGGGTGCCGGCAGCGATGGCATACACCAGGCGCCAGTCACCCAGGCTGGAAAGCAGGCCGGCCACGGTACGCGCCAGCAGGATGCCCAGCAGCAGGCCACTCATCAGCGTGCCGACCACGCGGCCACGATGTTCCGGCGCGGCCAGCGTGGCCGCGAACGGCACCAGCACCTGTGCCACCACCGAAAACAGTCCGGTGATCGCGGTCCCGACCAGCAGCCAGGCCAGCGACGGCGCGCAGGCACTGATCACCAGGCCACCGGCCGACAGCAGGCTCATCACCACGATCAAGCGGCGGCGCTCGAACAGGTCACCCAGTGGCACCAGCAGGATCAGTCCGGCGGCATAGCTCAGCTGTGCTGCGGTAACCACCATGCCGACCTGGCCGAACGGCACGCCGAAGGCATCTGCGATGGTGTGCAGCAGCGGTTGCGCATAGTAGTTGCTGGCCACGGCCACGCCGGTGGCGACCGACATCAGCAGCACCTGCCAGCGGTGCAGAGGGGGAAGGGACGGGCTCACGCGGTGTTCCAGGAAGCGGGGTGCACAGTGTCCGCCTGCTGCGGTCATGATGGAAATGAATCATCATCATCCTTGTCATCTGAAAACAAGATAGCTGGATGAACCTCAAGCAGCTCGAGTTTGCCGTCGCCCTGGCCGAGGAGGGCAATTTCACCCGTGCCGCCGAGCGCTGCCACGTGGTGCAGTCCGCGCTCAGCCACCAGATCGCCCACCTGGAACAGGAACTGGGTGCCACGCTGTTCGAGCGCCTGCCACGCCAGGTGCGGGCTACCGCCGCCGGCGAGGCGTTGCTGGTGCACGCACGCCAGGTGCTGGCCAGCCTGCGCCACCTGCGCGCCGACGTGGCCGCCGTCAGTGGCGAAGTGCGTGGCCTGCTGGCCATCGGGCAGATTTCTTCGCTGACCGACATCGACGTCGTGGCGATGCTGGCGGCCTTCCAGCGGGTGCACCCACAGGTGGAGTTCCAGCTGCGCGTGGACAAGAGCGAAGACCTGATCGCACAGGTGCAGTCGCGCGCGCTGGATGTGGCACTGGTCGGCCTGGCGCCGTCGGCAGCGCTGGATGGCGTCTGCCACCAGGTGCTGCAGGAGGAGGATCTGGTAGCGGTACTGGCGCCGTCGCACCGGCTCGCCGGGCGCACGCGGCTGCCATTGACCGCACTGCAGGATGAAGCGCTGGTCGACTTCCCGCGCGGTACCGGTGCGCGCCGGCAGACCGACGATGCCTTCGCCGCCGCTGGCCTGCCGCACACGGTGCGTTTCGAGGTCAACCTGATGGAACTGGTCGAGCGCTTCGTCCGCCACGGATTGGCGGTCGGCATCGTGCCGGCGTTGATCGCCGAAGGTTTCCAGGGCGTGGTTCAGATTCCACTGCAACCGACCCCGACCCGGCGCGTACACCTGGTCTGGCAGCGGCTGCCGACGCCGGCCGCGCGCGCCTTCGTCGAGGCCGTGCTCAGCCGCGCAGGCGCAGGCTCAGGCCCTTGAGGAAGTTGCGCAGCATCTGGTCCAGGCAGCGCCGGTAGTTGGTGTGCCCGGGCTGGCGGAACAACGCACCGACTTCCGACTTGGACACGTTGAAGCCGGCGCTGGCGAAGATCTCCATCAGGTCCACGTCGCGCAGCTGGAAGGCCACGCGCAGCTTCTTCAGCACCAGGTTGTTGTCGATGCGCGTTTCCACCGCACGCTGCGGCTGGCTCTCGTCGCGACCGCGCAGGTGCACGATCAGGCCATCGAGGAAGTGCGCCAGTGCGCTGTCGTTCATCGCCTCGAAACCGGCTTCGTCCTCGCGGCGCAGCCAGGCCTTCACCTGCTCGGTATCCACGGCGAAGGCCGGGTCGGCCATCTGGCACAGGGTGACCACGTGCTGGTCACCCAGGTCCAGGGAGTAGCGCACGCTGCGCAGGACATCATTGTTGATCATGGCGCAATTGTACCGGTCACCCCGGCACGTGGGGTCGCCGCCGGGGTCAGATCCCTTTGCTCCGCAAAGGGATCTGACCCCGGATCCGGCCGATCCGGCAACACGGGTGCTGCCGGACGGTGCCAGAATGGAGATCTGGTTTTCCCCCTGGAGTTGCCTGATGACCCGCACTGTCCTGATTACCGGCGCCACATCCGGCTTCGGCGCCGCCGCCGTCCACCGCTTCGCCCAGGCCGGCTGGAAAGTGATCGCCACCGGCCGCCGCGGCGAACGCCTGCAACCGCTGGTCGAGCGCTATGGCAAGGACGTGGTGCACGCCGCCGCCTTCGACATCCGCGATCCGGTGGCGATGGAGGCGGCCCTGCTGGCGCTGCCGCCGGCCTTCGGCGAGATCGACCTGCTGGTCAACAACGCCGGTCTGGCGCAGGGCACCGCACCGGCACAGAGCGCCAGGCTGTCGGACTGGACCACGATGATCGACACCAACATCACCGCGCTGGTGACCCTGACCCACCGCCTGCTGCCGCAGCTGGTGGAGCGCAAGGGCGCGATCATCAACATCTCGTCGGTGGCCGGCGTCTACCCGTACCCGGGTGGCAACGCCTACGGTGGCACCAAGGCCTTCGTCAGCCAGTTCTCGCTGGGCCTGCGTTCGGACCTGCACGGCACCGGCGTGCGCGTGACCACGATCGAGCCGGGCATGGCCGAGACCGAGTTCACCGTGGTCCGCACCCATGGCGACCAGAATGCGTCGGACAAGCTGTACAGCGGTGCCAATCCGATGACCGCCGAAGACATCGCCGAACAGATCTTCTGGGTGGCCACACTGCCACCGCACCTGAACATCAATCGCCTGGAGCTGATGCCGGTCAGCCAGTCCTTCGCCGGGTTCCAGGTCGCCCGCGAGGGCTGACGCCGTGTGTGGAGTCGAGCCATGCTCGACTCGGCAGAAACAAAAAAAGCCGGGCAATGCCCGGCTTTCTTCATGCAGTCCCGCAGAACGTCACTGCGCCTTGATGGCCATCGCCTGCAGGCCGGTGCCATCCAGCTTCTGCTTCGCTTCAGACAGTTCGCCGGCGCTGCCGTACGGCCCCATGCGCACGCGATACACGGTCTTGCCGTTGATCTGCGCCGACTCCACGCGTGCCGCCAGGCCCATCATGGCCAGCTTGGCCTTGGTGGCTTCGGCGTCGCCGGACGCACCGAAGGCACCTGCCTGCAGGATGTAGCGGGCGTTGTCGGCGGGCGCCGGTGCGGCAGTGGTCGCCGGCGCGGTGGGCGCGGCTTCCGCGCGCGGCGCGGGGGTGGCGGCCGTGCTGGTCGACGCCGGTGCGGTGCTGGCCGGCGGGGTTGCCGCGGCCGGGCGCTCGCTCAGCGGTGCCGGCAGCGGACGGTTGCTCGCGGTCACCGGTGCGGTGCTGGCGACGCTGGCCGTTGCGGTCGGTGCCGGCGTGGCCGTGCTCGCCGGCGGCACCGGCTTGCCCTCCAGCGCGGCCTGCGCGCGCGACGCTTCGGCCTTGGCCCGGCGCTGGTCCTCGGCACGCGCGCTGGCGGCCAGTTCGGCGTCGGACATTTCCACTTCCTTGCCCGGCAGCAGGGTGTAGAAGTCGTACTGCGTCGCCGCGGGCTTCTCCGGTTCGGCCGGCTTCGGCGTGGCCGGCTGCGCGGCTGGCTGGCTGCCGACATCGCTGTCTGCATCAGCAACCGGGGCCGGCTGCGCGTTCGGGTTCGGCTGCGGACCGGCGCGCAGGAAGCCGTCGCCTTCGCCCTTGAACAGGTTCGGCGCCGCCAGGAACACCACGGCGGCGATCGCCACACCGGCCACCAGCCACACCCATCCGGGTGTGCCCTGGCTGCTGCTGTTGCGTCGTGCCTGGGTTTTGCCGCGTCGTGCTGCCATGTGTACTGCGTCTCCTGATGCTTACATTTTTTCCGGGGCGCTCACGCCCAGGAGTTCAAGGCCGTTGGCCAGCACCTGGCGCGCCGCGCAGGCCAGGGTCAGCTTGGCGTTGCGATCGGCGGCGTCTTCCACCAGCACCGGCGTCCCGTGATACCACGTGTGGAAGGCATGCGCCAATTCACGCAGGTACTGCGCCACCAGGTGCGGCTCCAGCGCCACGCCGGCCGCTTCCACCACTTCCGGATAGCGCGAGATCTCGTTCATCAACAGCAGCGAGGCATCGTCGGCCAGGTGGCCAAGGTTGGCCAGGCCATTGCCCTGCTCGTACACCAGGCCCTTTTCCTGCGCCTGGCGCAGCAGGCTGCAGACACGGGCGTGCGCGTACTGCACGTAGAACACCGGATTGTCGTTGCTCTGCTGGCGCGCCAGGTCGATGTCGAAGGTCAGCTGCGAATCGGGCTTGCGCGCGATCAGGAACCAACGGGTGGCATCGCGGCCGGCTTCTTCGATCAGGTCGCGCAGGGTGAAGTAGCTGCCGGCACGCTTGGACAGCTTCACTTCCTCGCCGCCGCGCATGACCGTGACCATCTGGTGCAGCACGTATTCCGGCCAGCCCTGCGGGATGCCCACTTCCATCGCCTGCAGGCCGGCGCGCACGCGCGCCAGCGAGCCGTGATGGTCGGCGCCCAGTTCGGTGATCGCGCGCTCGTAGCCGCGCTGCCACTTGGACAGGTGGTAGGCCACGTCCGGCACGAAGTAGGTGAAGGTGCCGTCGGACTTGCGCATCACGCGGTCCTTGTCGTCACCGAAGTCGGTGCTGCGCAGCCACAGCGCGCCGCCTTCCTCATAGGTGTGGCCGGACGCCTGCAGCTTGGCCACCGCTTCGGCAACCTTGCCGTCGGCGTACAGCGAGCTTTCCAGGAAGTAGATGTCGAAGTCGACACCGAACGCGGCCAGGTCCAGGTTCTGCTCGTTGCGCAGGTAGGCCACGGCGAAGCGGCGGATTGCCTGCATGTCGTCCGGGTCCTTGGCGCCGACCACGGTGCTGCCTTCCAGGTCGACGCTGGCACCGGCCATGTAGGCGCGGGCGACATCGGCGATGTACTCACCGCGGTAGCCGCCTTCCGGCCAGCCGTCCTGATCGGGTGCGATGCCCTTGATCCGCGCCTGGGTGGACAGCGCCAGGTTCTCGATCTGCACGCCAGCGTCGTTGTAGTAGAACTCGCGCTTGGCGTTCCAGCCGTTGGCATCGAGCACGCGGGCCACGCAGTCGCCGATCGCCGCTGCGCGGCCATGGCCGACATGCAGCGGGCCGGTCGGGTTGGCCGACACGTACTCCACGCCCACCGTGCGGCCATTGCCGGACAGGTTGCGGCCGTAGTCGTGGGCTTCCTTGATGACCGAGGCGGTTTCGCGCTGGTACGCGGCCGGGGCCAGATGGAAGTTGATGAAGCCGGGGCCGGCGATCTCGACCTTGCTGACGTCCTCGCTGCGCGGCAGCGCCTCGACCAGCGCCTGTGCCAGTGCGCGCGGATTGCTGCGCGCGGCCTTGGCCAGCAGCATCGCGGCGTTGGTGGCGAAGTCGCCGTGGTCACGGGTCTTCGGGCGCTCGACCACGAAGTCCGGCGGCAGGGAGTCGGCGGGCAGGGTGCCATTGGCGCGCAAGGCTTCGATGCCTTGGCTGATCAGGGCGCGGAGGAGATTTTTCACGAGGCCTGCTGTGAGAATGAGCGGCGGAATCGCCCATTTTAGCGCAGATGCCCGCGCCCACGCTGACCAGGACATGCCTGCGGGGCGCCCGCCCGGCCCTGACCAGGGCCGTTCAGCCGAACAGGCGCGGCTGGGGCGGGGACAGCAGGCCCCGTTCAGCAAATGAAACGGGGCGGCCCTCGCCGACCACGAAGTGGTCGAGCAGGCGCACGTCCACCAGTGCCAGCGCCTGCTGCAGTTCATCGGTGATGCGGGTGTCGGCGCCGGAGGGCTCGGGGTCGCCGGAAGGATGATTGTGGCTGAGGATCACCGCTGCCGCATTGTGCAGCAGGGCTCGACGCACCACCTCGCGGGGATAGACCGGGGCGGCATTGATGGTGCCCTGGAACAGTTCTTCGCAGGCGATCAGGCGGTGGCGGTTGTCCAGGAACAGCGCCATGAAGATCTCGCGGGCCTGGCCGCGCAGGCGGTGCTGCAGATAGCGGCCGACCGCAGCCGGGTTGTTGCCGACGGCCTCGCCCTGCTGAAGTTCGGCCGCCAGATAGCGGTGGGCCAGTTCCAGCCCGGCGGCCAGTGCACAGCTTCGAGCAGGGCCCAGCCCCGGCAACCGGGCCAGCTCGCGGGCCGGGCGGTCCAGCAGCACACGCAGGGGACCGTGCGCCTGCAGCAGGTCGCGCGCGGTCTGCACCGCATCGCGTCCACCGAAGCCGGAGCCGAGGAACAGTGCCAGCAGTTCTGCGTCGGACAGCGTGGCGGGGCCGCGTGCGATCAGCTTCTCGCGGGGACGTTCCTGTTCGGGCCAGTCGTGGATGGGCATGCCTGCATCATCGCCAGTGGGGGCGATGCGGCCCATCAGGGCAGGACGCATGCCCGGGTCGGCCGTTGCCTCAGTCGCGTCGCGACTGCAGGTAGGCGAACAGCTCCTGGTTGTTCTGCAGCCCCAGCTTGCGCTTGGCCTCGGCCTTCTGCCGGCTGATCGTCTTGGGGCTGCGGCCGCAGTGGACGGCGATGGCGTTCACTTTCAGCCCGGCGGCCAACAGGTCCAGCACTTCCTGTTCGCGGGCGGACAGCGCCGCCGGTTCGCGCGCGAACATCAGGTCGCGCGCCTGCAGGTGGTGGCGCAGCTGCTGCGAGACGAACACCTGCCCTGCCATGGCCGCGTTCAGGGCCTGCGGCAACTCGCCGAAATCGGCGCACTTGTCGACCAGGCCGCTGACACCCTCACGCAGCAGGCCATCGAGCAGGCCGGGGTGGCGGGCGCCGGTAAGCACCACCACGGGCATGCGCGGGTGGCGTGCGCGCAGTTCAGCGATCAGTTCCGGGCCATCCGGGCCGGTGCCCGGCATGGAGAGGTCGGTCAGCACCGCGTCGCAGCCGTGGTGCTCGACCAGCTGCAGCAGCTCGGCGCCGTCACGCGCGCTGCCGACGACCTCCATCAGGTGGGTCTGCAGCACGATGCGGATGCCGTGCAGGACGACGGGATGGTCGTCGGCGATGATGATGCGCGGGTGCACGCGGAATCCTCGAAAAGCGAAGCGGCACACCTGCGGCGGCCACTGACGATTCTGCAAACGTGGCCGGCCTACAGGTATAGGAAAGTTCCGAATCGCAGTGTCTTGAACCCCGGAAGCGCTGTGGTGCAAGTCCCATCTGCTGATAGCTGCCCGCTATGTGCGCTGTGCACCGGGACATTACCGACCATCGGGTAAGCTAATGCCCTCGTTTGCACAGGAATTCCAGGTGGCTGACTCCCCCAACGCTTCCCCCGCGCCCGGCCGCGCGCTGGAAGGCCAGAAACTGCTGTTGTGCGTCGGAGGCGGGATCGCGGCCTACAAGGCCCTGGAACTGGTGCGACGCCTGCGTGATGCGGGCGCCCAGGTGCAGGTGGCGATGACCGCCGGTGCCCAGCAGTTCGTCACCCCCCTCAGTTTCCAGGCCCTGTCCGGGCAGCCGACCCGCACCACGCTGTGGGACAGCGCCGCCGAACAGGCCATGGGCCACATCGAGCTGGCCCGCTGGGCGGACCGCATCGTGGTCGCGCCGGGAACCGCCGATCTGCTGGCCCGGCTGGCCCAGGGCCATGCCGATGACCTGGTCAGCACCCTGTGCCTGGCCAGCACCGCACCGCTGACGATCTGCCCGGCGATGAACCATCGCATGTGGCTGCATCCGGCCACCCAGGCCAACATCGCCCTGCTGCGCCAGCGTGGTGCGCAGGTGATCGGCCCGGTCGATGGCCCGCTGGCCGAAGGTGAATCCGGTCCCGGCCGGCTGGCCGAACCCGGCGACATCGTGGCCGCGCTGGCCGCCAATGGCGGCGCCGCTGCGACGGTTGCCGCGCCGGAAACCCGTGCCCTGCAGGGGCTGCGCCTGCTGATCAGTGCCGGCCCGACCTACGAAGACATCGATCCGGTGCGTTACGTCGGCAACCGCAGCAGCGGCAAGATGGGCTTTGCCCTGGCCGCCGCTGCTGCCGCGCTGGGCGCGCAGGTGGTGCTGGTCAGCGGTCCGGTACAGCTGCCGACGCCGCCGGGCGTGCAGCGTATCGACGTGCGCTCGGCCGCGCAGATGCGCGATGCCGTACTGAAGTCGCTGCCCGCCGACATCTATATCGGTGCCGCCGCGGTGTCCGACTACACGCCGCGCCAGGTCGCCGCCCAGAAGCTGAAGAAGACCGCCGACAGCCAGTCGCTGGTGATCGAACTGGTGCGCACGCCGGACATCCTCGCCGAAGTCGCTGCACAGACGCAGTCGCTGAAGCTGGTGGTCGGCTTCGCCGCCGAGACCCACGACGTGGAGAAATACGCGCGCGGCAAACTGGTCGACAAGCGCCTGGACCTGGTGATCGCCAACCAGGTCGGCATCAGTGGCGGCGGTTTCGAGAGCGACAACAATGCCGCCACGGCCTTCTGGCAGGACGGCGAACAGGTATTCCCGGCCACTTCCAAGCGCGAGCTGGCCGAACAACTGCTGGCGCTGATCGCGCGGAGACTCCAGGCATGACCCAGGCATCCACTTCCCACCCGCTGCAGGTCAAGCTGCTCGATCCGCGCTTCGGCGACAGCTGGCCGCTGCCGGCCTATGCCACCGAGGCCAGTGCCGGCATGGACCTGCGCGCGGCGCTGGATACCGCGCTGACCCTGCAGCCGGGCGACACCGCGCTGGTGCCCAGCGGCCTGGCCATCCATATTGCCGACCCGAACCTGTGCGCGGTGATCCTGCCGCGTTCCGGGCTGGGCCATCGGCATGGCATCGTGCTGGGCAACGGCACCGGCCTGATCGATGCCGACTACCAGGGGCCGCTGCTGATCAGCGTCTGGAACCGTGGCCGCGAGGCCTTCACCATCGAGCCGGGCGATCGCATCGCGCAGCTGGTGGTGGTTCCGATCGCCCGCGTCAGCCTGCAGGTAGTGGATACTTTCACCGACAGCGTGCGGGGCGCGGGTGGATTCGGCCATACCGGGGTGCGTTGACAGGGGACATCGATGAGCGGCATCGGGGAAGGACAGCGGGGACGGTCGTTGGGTCGCAGTGCACCTCTACTGGGGGTGCTGTTGATCCTGTTGGCCGGCTGGTTCGGATGGAGCGCGGTGCAGCAATGGCGGCAGGAGGCCAACGGGCAGGCGCTGGAAGAGGCGCGTGACCAGGCCGTGCAGGGCCTGCAGCAGGCTGCTGCGGGCCAGTTGCAGCAGCTGCAGCAGCAGTTGAAGAACGATCGCGTGCAGCAGGCGCTGCAGGCCGGCGACGCCGCTGCGGCGGCGCTGGCCGTTCGCGAGAGCTGGACCGGGGTCGAGCAGGTCGAGGTGCTGGCGGCCGATCTGGCCAACGCCTATGCCGATCCGGCCACCTTCGGGTATTCCCGCCTGGCGCTGCTGGAAGCGGCGCTGGCCGAGGCCAGGCCAAGCCTGCGCGTGGTCCGCGACGGCGGCGGCAACCGCCTGGGCCTGGCCGCGCCGGTGCAGCTGGGCAGCCTGGGGCCGGCCGTCATCTATGTCCGCCAACCGCTGCTGCGGCTGACGTCGCCGCTCGACCAGGTCAGCGCGCCGTCCGCCGGCTTCCTCGGCCTGCGCCAGGGAGCATTCGATCTGGTCACCCAGGGCGACCCGAGCCTGGCCGAAAGCGCGGAAGCGCTGGCGCGCCCGGTTGCAGGCACGCCGTTGCGGCTGGTCGCGTCGGTGCCGAATGTCGAGGCCGGTCCGCTCGGCCTGGGCGCGCTGGCCAGCGCCATTGTGGCGTTGCTGCTGGCGTTCATTGCCGTGTTGCTGGTGGTGGGGCGCGACCGGCTGCCGAAGTCGCTGCCGTTGCCGCGCCGCGCCGCCGCGTCCGAGGCCGACCATGGCCCGACCCTGAGCGAGAGCCTGCAGCAGGCGCCGCCACCGGTGGCCGCCGTGACCGGCAGTGGCGATGCCACGCCACCGCCGCCACCGCCGGTGCCTGCCGAAGAGCTGGCCGCCGGCATCTTCCGCGCCTATGACATCCGCGGCATGGTGGGCAGCGAACTGACACCGAAGACCGCGGCGCTGATCGGCCAGGCCATCGGCACCGTGGCACTGGAGCAGGGCCTGCGCGAGGTGGTGATCGGGCGCGATGGCCGCCTGTCCGGACCCGAGCTGACGGCCGGGCTGGCCGAGGGCCTGCGCCGTGCCGGCTGCGCGGTGATCGACATCGGCCTGGCGCCGACCCCGCTCGTGTACTACGCCGCCTTCCATCTGCGTACCGGCACCTGCGTGGCGGTCACCGGCAGCCACAACCCGCCCGAGTACAACGGCTTCAAGGTGGTGATCGGCGGCGAGACGCTGTCCGGCGACGCGATCACCGATCTCTACCAGCGCATCGTCGAGGGCCGCCTGGTGCAGTCCGCCGAGCCGGGTGACTACCAGCAGCGCGATGTCAGTGCCGACTACATCCAGCGCATCGCCGATGACGTGCAGCTGGACCGTCCGTTGAAGGTCGTGGCCGATGCCGGCAATGGCGTGGCCGGCGCACTGGCCCCGCAGCTGCTGGAAGCAATCGGCGCCGACGTCATTCCGCTGTACTGCGATGTCGATGGCACCTTCCCCAACCATCATCCCGACCCGAGCGAGCCGGCCAACCTGGAAGACCTGGTGCAGACGGTCAAGCGCTTCGGCGCCGACCTCGGCGTAGCCTTCGATGGCGACGGCGACCGGTTGGGCGTGGTCACCGGCGAAGGCAGGATCATCTATGCCGACCGCCTGCTGATGCTGTTCGCTGCCGACGTGCTGATGCGCAATCCGGGCGCGATGGTGATCTACGACGTCAAGTGCACCGGCAAGCTGTCCGACCATGTGCTGCGCAACGGTGGCAGCCCGCTGATGTGGAAGACCGGGCATTCGCTGATGAAGGCGAAGATGCGCGAGACCGATGCCGAGCTGGCCGGTGAGATGAGCGGCCACTTCTTCTTCAAGGAACGCTGGTTCGGTTTCGACGACGGCCTGTACGCCGCTGCGCGCCTGCTGGAGATCCTGGCCCAGCGCGAGGAAACCCCGGACAAAGTACTGGGCGAACTGCCGGAGATGGTCGCCACGCCGGAGCTGAAGGTAGCGGTGGCCGACGGGACGCCGCATGCGTTGGTGGCGATGCTGGTGGCGGCGGCGCAGTCGCCGGACAACCCGTATGTGGGGGGCCGCCTGTCGACCATCGATGGCCTGCGCGTGGACTTCGCCGATGGCTGGGGCCTGGTGCGCGCCTCCAACACCACGCCGGTGCTGGTGCTGCGCTTCGAAGGCAACGACGAGGCCGCACTGGAGCGCATCAAGGCCTTGTTCCGCAGCCAGCTGCAGCCGGTGCTGGGCGACACCCCGCTGGGGTTCTGAGGTGGGGCCGGGCGGCGCCCGGCACCCGCCGAATCAACGTCAACGTCAAAGGCCGGCTATCCGTAGGATGCGGGGTGGGTCCGGTTACGGGGGACGCTGCAAGTCCCCCTCCGGGGCCCGGCCCAGCCGCTGGCGGCTGGGCGTTCGGGCGCTTGCGAAGCAGTGCTTCGCAAGCAAAGCGCCCTCACCCATGTAAGCTCGGTCGCCGCATCCATGCGGCTCACGCCCCCGCAACCGGACCCACCCCGCCTTCGACAGATTTCCGCGATCTGTCCGAACCGCATGAACTGCTCTTGGTAGGTGTCGACCTTGGTCGACACAGCAGAGATCCACGCCATGCGTGGATGCTCTTCCGAATTTGCTTTGGTGGGTGCCGACCGTTGTTCGGCACACCCTCACCCCTTGAATCGCAAGCCCACGCCCGGTTCGGTGAACAGGTAGCGTGAATCCAGCGCCGAATCGCCCAGCTTGTGCCGCAGCTTGCCGACCAGGATGCGCAGGTAATGGGTATCGTGCTGGTGGGTCGGCCCCCAGATCTCCTGCAGGATCTGCGGCTGTGTCACCACCCGCCCGGCATTGCGCAGCAGCAGCGACAGCAACGCGTACTCCTTGCGGGTCAACGCCACCGGTTCACCCTGCAGGGCGACTTCGCGGCGCACCAGGTCCACGCGCAGGTGGCCGTCGTCGAACACCGGCGGCGTGCCATCACTGGGTACGCTGCGCGTGCGCAGCAGCGCCCGCACCCGCGCCATCAGTTCCTGCGTGCCGAACGGCTTGGTCACGTAGTCGTTGGCGCCGGTATCCAGTGCGCGCACCTTCTCGGCTTCGCCGGCGCGCACGGTCAGCATGATCACCGGCACCTGGCTCCACTGCCGCAGCTGTTCAAGTACCTCGTGGCCTTCCATGTCCGGCAGGCCGATATCCAGGATCACCAGGTCCATGTCCTCGCTGGCGGCCAGCTGCAGGCCTTCCTGGCCGGTGGCGGCCTGTCGCACCTGGTAGCCCTGCGCGCGCAGGCTGATGTCCAGGAACCGGCGGATCTGGGTTTCATCATCGATCACCAGCACGCGCGCGGCCGGCACGCTGGCATCAATCGGGGTCGGGCTCATCGTGGGAGGCTGGCTTGAGCAGGGGCAGGGTGATGCGGATCAGGGTACCGCGACCGTCGCGTCCGGGCAGCGCCTGCACGCTGCCGCCATGTGCGCCGATCATGCCCTGGCAGATGGTCAGGCCCAGGCCGGTGCCGTGGCGGCCGCGGTCGCCGCGCTCGACGCTGTAGAACATGTCGAAGATGCGCGCGCGCTCGTCGTCGGGAATGCCGGGGCCGGCATCGATCACGTCGATGCGCAGCTGGCCGTCCAGTTCGCGCGCCTGTACCTGCACGGCGGCGTCGGGCGGCGAGAACTTGGCCGCGTTCTCCATCACGTTGAACACGGCCTGTTCGACCAGCGCCGGGTGTACCCAGATCGGCGCCAGCGTGGACGGAATGTCCAGCTCCAGCCGCACCTTGGGCTGGTAGCGCTGCAGGCGCCGTGCGGCCGAGCCGATCAGTTCGTCCACGCCGATCCAGTCACGGTTGATCTTCAGACCTTCGTGGCCAAGGCGGGTCATGTCCAGCAGGTTCTGGATGTAGCGGTCCAGCCGCTCGCCTTCGACCAGGATGGTGTCCAGCAGGGCACGGCGATCGGCCGTGTCCATCGCCGCGCCGTAACTGGCCAGGCTGTCGGCCGAACCGATCATCGCCGCCAGTGGAGAGCGCAGGTCGTGCGACACCGAAGAGAGCAGGGCCGAGCGCAACCGCTCGGTCTCGTTGCTGACATGCGCCTGTTCCAGTTCGGCCACCAGCCGGGTACGCAGTGCGGCCTGCGCGATGTCATCGACCATCGCTTCGGCAAGCTGCCGTTGTTCGGGCAGCAGGCGTGCCTGTGCGCCGGGCAGGTACAGGCCGGCCACGCCGATCGCGCGATCTTCGCCATCCAGCAATGGCAGGAACCACCACTGCGCACCGGCCAGGGTGTCGGTGAAGCGGCCGCTGGGCTGGCCGTGGCGCAGCGCCCAGTCGGCGGCAGCCAGGTCGGTATCGCCGGGTTGGCTGCGGCCACCGGCGGCAGTGTCCGCGCCGATCCGCAGCCACGCCGGCACATCCATCGCCTGCTCCAAGGCATGCCGACCTGCCTGTGCCACCTCGCCGTTGCCAGCGGCGCTGGCCAGCTGACGGCCCAGCTGCTGGCGTGCACGTGCATGGCGATTGGCCGCACGCAGCGCAATGACCTGCATGCGCAGGCGCGAGGCCAGCCGTCCGGCCACCAAGGCGGCGGCCAGGAACAGGAACACGGTGATCACGCCCTGGCGCGCACCGATGGCGAAGGTGAAGCGGGGCGCGATGAACAGGAAGTTGTAGGCCAGGAAGCACAGGATCGCCGCCATCACCGCCACGCTGGCACGCGTGCGCGCCGCCACCAGCACCACTGCCACGATGAACACCATCGACAGGTCGGCCATGCCGACCCAGCGTTCGGCCAGCCAAGCCACCGCACAGGCCAGCGCGGTGGCGATCAGTGCCTGTACCGGCTCGTAGCTGATGCCGCGCATCGGTGGCAGCAGACCTTCGCGGCGCGAGCGCGCCCGGGCCTGCGGCGTGCTGATGATGGTGATCTCGTAGTGCGCGCCGCGCTGGATCAGCTGCTGGGTCAGGGTTCGGTTGAACATCCGCGCCAGCGGGCGCTCACGGGTGCGCCCCAGCACCAGGGTCGATACGCCGTTGTGCGCTGCATGGTCGAGCAGGGCATCGGCGATGCTCGATCCGTGCAGCAGTTCGGCGTCGCCGCCCAGCCGCCGTGCCAGGGCGAAGGCCGCATCGATCTCGCGCCGCGTGGCCTCGTCCTGGCGCCGGCCCTGCACGGTCACCACCGTCCACGGTGCGTCGCGGCGCTCGGCGATGCGGCGCGCCACCCGCACCAGGTACTCGCTCTGGCCGCCGCCATCGATGGCCACCAGCACGCCGCGCCGCAGCGGCAGGTTGCCTTCGCCCCGTGCGGCGCGGGTTTCACGCAGGCTGCTGTCGACGCGGTCGGCGGCTTCCTGCATCGCCAGCTCACGCAGGGCGGTCAGGTTGGCCGGCGAGAAGAACGCCTGCAGCGCCTGCGCGGCCTGTTCGGGCACATAGACCTTGCCCTGCTGCAGGCGCGCGATCAGTTCGCGCGGCGGCAGATCGACCAGCACGATGTCGTGCAGGCGATCGAGCACGCCATCGGGCACGGTCTCGCTGACCCGCACGCCGGTGATGCGCATCACCACGTCGTTGAGGCTTTCCAGATGCTGGATGTTGACCGTGGTCCAGACGTCGATGCCGGCGTCGAGCAGCTCCATCACATCCTGCCAGCGCCGCTCATGGCGGCTGCCGGGCGCATTGCGATGGGCCAGTTCGTCCACCAGCACCAGCGCTGGATGCCGTGCCAGCACGGCATCCAGGTCCATCTCCTGCAGGGCGTGGCCGTGATAGGCCACGTCCTTCAACGGCAGCTGCGGCAGACCTTCCAGCAGGGCCTGGGTTTCGGCGCGGCCATGGGTTTCCACCAGCCCGACCACCAGGTCCACGCCGCGGCGCAGCTGCTCCTGGGCACGGGTCAGCATGGTGTAGGTCTTGCCCACACCCGGCGCAGCGCCGAGGAACACGGTCAGCTTGCCACCGGCTTCGCGTTGCAGGCCTTCCACCAGGGCATCGGCCTGGCGGGTACGCGCATCAGTCATGGGGGCCGCTGTCATGGCCGCCATTGTGCGCGCAGCCGATGCAGGCCGGCATCACGGCGCCTTGGCCGCATGGTCCAGCGCGAAGTTCAGCGTCACCACGTTCACCCGCGGCTGGCCGAACACGCCCCACTGGCGCCCTTCAGTATGTGCCTGCACCATGGCCTGCACGCGCTCCACCGGCAGGCCGCGGGCACGTGCCACGCGTGCCACCTGCAGCTGCGCCGCCGCCGGCGACAGCTGCGGATCCAGCCCGCCGCCGGACTGGGTGACCAGGTCGGCCGGCACCTGCGCCGGGGCGACACCTTCGCGCGCGGCCACCGCCGCCGTGCTGGCGGCAACACGCTCGGCCAGCGCCGGGTTGCTGCGCGCCAGGTTGGAACCGGCCGCGGCCATCGGGTCGTAGTTGGCCGCCGACGGCCGTGCCTGGAAGTAGCCATCGCCGGTGAACGGCTGCGACAACCATGCCGAGCCGCGCACCTGGCCGCTGCCATCGCGCAGCAGGCTGCCCTCGGCCTGGGTGGGGTAGGCCAGGCCGGCGAAACCGGTGGCGATGCCGGCGTAGACCGCGCCGGCCAGCAGCAGGGTGGCCAGGCCCAGGCCGATCGCCGGGCGCCAGCCGGCGCCGTCCTGCAGGCTGGCCACGCGGGCTTCGGCCTTCGGTTCGCGGGGAAGGGTGGTGGAGGTGGAAGCAGAACGGTTCATGCGCCGAATACCAGGACAAGGAAGAGGTCGATCAGCTTGATCGCCGCGAACGGCAACAGCACGCCGCCGAGGCCGTACACCAGCATGTTCCGCCGCAGCAGCGCGGTGGCCGTGGCCGGGCGGAAGCGCACGCCACGCAGGGCGAGCGGGATCAGCGCGGGAATCACCAGCGCGTTGAAGATCAGCGCCGCCAGCACCGCGTTGCGTGGGCTCGACAGCTGCATCACGTTCAGTGCGGCCATGGCCGGAACCGCAGCGGCAAACAGCGCCGGCAGGATCGCGAAGTACTTGGACACGTCGTTGGCCAGCGAGAAGGTGGTCAGCGCACCGCGGGTGATCAGCTGCTGCTTGCCCACTTCCACGACTGCCAGCAGCTTGGCCGGGTCTGAATCGAGGTCGACCATGTTGCCGGCCTCCTTCGCCGCCTGCGTGCCGGAGTTCATCGCCAGGCCGATGTCGGCCTGGGCCAGCGCGGGAGCATCGTTGGTGCCATCGCCCACCATCGCCACCAGGCGGCCACCGGCCTGTTCCTGGCGGATGCGTGCCAGCTTGTCTTCCGGACGGGCCTCGGCGATGTAGTCATCAACGCCCGCTTCGGCGGCGATGGCGGCAGCGGTCAGCGGGTTGTCGCCGGTGATCATCACCGTGCGGATGCCCATCGCCCGCAGCTGTGCGAACTTCTCGCGCATGCCGTGCTTGACCACGTCCGACAGCTCGATCACGCCCAGCACGTGGCGGCCCTCGGCCACCACCAGCGGGGTGGCGCCATTGCGCGCGACTTGCTCGACGCGGCCGGCCAGTTCAGCCGGCACGCTGCCGCCGAGCGCCTGCACGTGGGTGCGGATCGCATCGGCAGCGCCCTTGCGGATCTGCCGCCCATGCTCCAGATCGACGCCGGACATCCGGGTCTGGGCACTGAAGGCCAAGTAGTCGGCACGGTCCGGCTCGGCGGTGGCGCAGCCCTGTTCGCGCGCCAGGCGCACGATCGACTTGCCTTCCGGGGTCGGGTCGGCCAGCGAGGACAGCAGTGCGGCCTCGCGCAGCTGGCTGGCGTCGATGCCGGCCAGCGGATGGAAGTGGCTGGCCTGGCGGTCGCCGTAGGTGATGGTGCCGGTCTTGTCCAGCAGCAGCACGTCGACGTCGCCGGCCACTTCCACCGCCTTGCCCGACTTGGCCAGCACGTTGGCAGCCAGCGCACGGTTCATGCCGGCGATGCCGATGGCCGGCAGCAGGCCGCCGATGGTGGTCGGGATCAGGCACACCAGCAGTGCGATCAGCAGCAGTGGATCGACCTGCACGCCCACGGCCGCGCCGATCGCCGGCAACGTGGCCACCACCACCAGGAAGGTCAGCGTCATCGCCGCCAGCAGCAGGGTCAGCGCGATCTCGTTGGGGGTCTTCTGGCGATTGGCACCTTCTACCAGCGCGATCATGCGGTCCAGGAAGCTGTGGCCCGGCTCGGCGGTCACCCGCACGATGATCTGGTCGGACAGCACCTTGGTCCCACCGATCACACCGGAACGGTCGGTACCGGCCTCGCGCAGCACCGGTGCCGATTCGCCGGTCACTGCCGCTTCGTTGATGGTGGCCAGGCCCTGCACGATCTCGCCATCGGCCGGCACCAGCTCACCGGCACTGACGATCACATGGTCGCCCGGGCGCAGCTCGGCGGCAGGCACCTGGGCTTCGGCTGCGCCCGGCTGCGGCGCCGCCAGCCGGCGCGCCACCAGGTCCTGGCGGGCACGGCGCAGCGAGGCGGCCTGGCCACGGCCACGCGCTTCGGCCACTGCCTCGGCGAAATTGCCGAACAGCACGGTCACCAGCAGGATGGCGGTCACCGCCAGGCCGAAGCCCAGCGGTGCATTGCCGGTCAGGGTGACGATCGCGGCGACGATCGTGCCGGCCATCACCACCGCCATCACCGGGCTGCGCACCAGATGCATCGGCGCCAGCTTGCGCACCGCTTCGACCAGCGCACGGCGCAGGCCGGCGCCATCAAGCAGGGCAGGGCGCGGTGCATGGGTACTACGGGTTGAACTTGCTTGGGTACTCATCACGGTGTCCTCAGCGCAGTCCCAGGCTCAGGTGATCGGCGATCGGGCCGAGTACCAGCGCCGGCATGAACTGCAGCACGGTCAGGATGACGATCACCGAGACCAGGGTCAGGGCGAAGGTCGGGGTTTCGATCTGCAGGCTGCCGGCAGACTCCGGCGCCTGGCGCTTGGCGGCCAGCTGTGCGGCCACCACCAGCGGAATGATCAGCAGCGGGAAGCGGCCCAGCAGCAGTACCAGCGAGCAGCTCAGGTTCCACCACAGCGTGGCGTCACCCAGTCCTTCGAAGCCCGAACCGTTGTTGGCGTAGGCCGAGACATACTCGTAGAACACCTGGCTGATGCCATGGAAGCCGGGGTTGGAGGTGCCGGCCAGGCCGGGCACGGCCAGGGTGATCGCAGTGAACACCAGCAGGGTGATCGGCTGCAGCAGCACCAGCAGGGCCAGCAGGCGCACCTGGGGCGTCTCCAGCTTGCGGCCGAACAGTTCCGGCGTGCGCCCGGTCATCAACCCGGCCAGGAACACACCCAGCAGCAGATAGACGATGAACTGCTGCAGGCCACAGCCGATGCCGCCCCAGATCGCGCTGACCAGCATGTTGACCATCGCGATGCCACCGCTCAGCGGCGCCAGCGAATCGTGCATGCCGTTCACCGAGCCATTGGAGACCTGGGTAGTCACCGCCGCCCACAGCGCCGTGCCGTCGGCGCCGAAGCGCACCTCCTTGCCTTCCATCAGCAGCGGTGTGGCGGCGCTGGCGCTATGCCCTTCGCTCCACATCATCGCGCCGGTGGAAAGCAGCGACATGCCCAGCATGCAGCTGAACACCAGGGCGCCGAAGCGACGCCGGCCGGTGAACGCGCCGATCATGAAGATCACCGCCATCGGCACCAGCAGGATGCCGACGATTTCCAGCGCGTTCGACAGCGGGGTCGGGTTCTCCAGCGGGAAGCTGCTGTTCGGGCCGTACCAGCCGCCACCGTTGGCGCCAAGCTGCTTGGCCGCGACCATCGCCGCCACCGGGCCCAGCGGCAGCTTCTGTCCGGTCATGCCGGCGCTGGCATCGATCGGCGTGGCCTGCGGGCCACCGGCCATCGTCGATGGCACACCCTGGCTGGTCAGCAGCAGGGTCCACACCAGGCACAGCGGCAACAGGAAACGCACGCACAGGCGCACCACGTCCACGTAGTAGTTGCCTACCGCCACCTGGCGGTCATCGCCGGCACCGGTGGCCGCCGCAGCCTGCGGCGCACGCGAGAACAACGCGCGCAGCGTCGCCACCGCCAGCGCCAGGCCCATCATCGGCGTCACCACCTGCAGGCCGGTGATGCCGGTCATCTGCGAGAGGTAGGACAGCTGCGCCTGGCCCGAATAGTGCTGCTGGTTGGTGTTGGTCAGGAACGAGATCATCGTGTGCAGCGCGGTGTCCCAGCGCATGTTCGGGATCTGGTCCGGGTTCAGTGGCAACCAGGCCTGGGTCATGAACACCGCCTGGGTCAACACAGCGACCACCACGTTGCTCAGCACGAAGGCCAGCACGTAGCCGCGCCAGGACATCGCGCGCGAGGGATCGACGCCGAACACCTTGTACAACGGCTTTTCGATCCAGTTGAACAGCACGTCGACCTTCATCGGCGTGCCGCGCATCACGCGGGCCAGGTACAGGCCCAGCGGCCACGCCAGCAGCAGGCTGGCGGCAAGAATGACAAGCATCTCAGTCATGGCCGGCTCCGTTAGAACGATTCGGGCCGCAGCACGACATAGAGAAGATAGGCGGCGGCGACCAGCACCAGCACGCCACACAACAAAGACAGCCAGGGGGACATTTCAATAGCGACCTGGTGGAACCCCTCCACCTCAGGCCGTCATCGTCGTCCTGCCACCCATAAACGCACTACGCGCCGGACCGGGCCGACGCGTAAAGAGTGCATAAATTCCGTGGGCCAACCCGTAACCACGCGCCGCCTGCTGTAGAGCCGAGCCCATGCTCGGCTGCCCTTTCCCAAGGTCACGCGGAGTCGAGCGTGGGCCCGACGCTACAGGCGAATCACGGCGCCTGGCTCGCCTGCGCCACGCCCTTCAGCTCGCGATAGCGCTGCAGCGTGCTGTCGATCTCGGCCTTCAGCGCCTGCTGCTGCTGCAGGAACCCGGCCTGCAGGCGTTGCTGCGACTGCAGTTGTACATGCCGCTGGCGGATCGCCTCGGCCTGCTTGTCGGCCACCTTGCCACCGGCCAGTTCGCGGTCACCGGCGGCCGACAGCAGCGCCACCAGCGATTCGCGCAGGCTGGTGACGTTGTACTCGGCGGTCTTCAGGTTGTTGTCCAGCACTTCCTGGCGTTCGGCGAACACCCGGCGCAGGTCGTCCTCGCTGCCATAGGTGGACAGCATCGCCTGCTCGGTGCGCTGGCGGGTCTGCTCGGCCATCAGGTCCAGCTGCTGCTGCTGTGCCACGGTGCTGGCTGCGGCGCGCTCCTCGTCGGTCAACGCGCGCTGGACCTGCGCATTGCGCAGGCCGCTCTTCGCGTTGAACTCCTCGCGGGCGTGATTGACCGCATCGGCCGGCAGCGAATCACTGCAGATCCGCTCCTTGCCCTCGTTCCAGCAGTACAGCTTCTTTTCCACCTTGCCGCCGTCGCGCGACTGCGCCGGCACGGTGAACGGCACGGCCAGCAGCAGGCCGGCAAAGAGAACAGCAGGAACTCGGGACATGACCTTTCCCCTGGTCGGTCAGCGGATCGAACGGACGCCGTACTGGGCCCGGTAGGCTTCCAGCGGCTGCCGGTAACCGACAAGTTCCGGGTTGCCGGAGGCGAAATCAAGCAGATCGGCCAGCGATGCCACGGCGATCACCGGAATGCCGGCTTCTTCGGCCACCGACTGTGCCGCCGAGCGACGGTCGGCTTCCGAGGCGATCTCCTGGCGGTCCAGTGCCACCACGATGCCGGCCGGGGTGCCGCCGGCAGCGCGGATGATGCCCAGCGCTTCGCGGATCGCGGTACCGGCGGTGATCACGTCATCGACGATCAGCACGCGCTTGCCATTCAGGTCGGCGCCGATCAGCTGGCCGCCTTCGCCATGGTCCTTGGCTTCCTTGCGGTTGAACGACAGCGGCAGGTCGCGGCCACGCTGGGCCAGCTCGCAGGCCATCGCGGTGGCCAGCGGAATGCCCTTGTAGGCCGGGCCGAACACCACGTCGTACTTGATCCCGGTGGCATCGATGGCATCGGCGTAGCAGGCGCCGAGCTGCGACAGCAGCGAACCGGAGTCGAAACGACCGGCGTTGAAGAAATAGGGGCTCAGCCGGCCGGACTTGAGGGTGAACTGGCCGAAGCGCAGGGCGTCGGCAGTCAGGGCCAGCTGCAGGAAACGGTGGCGGTGGTCGCTCATCAAAACTCGATTCATCTTCATTTGGAGCACAAATCCTAATCCAGCTGGGCGTTTCGCGCTCGTCCAGCGCCATGTGAAAGCCGTCCAGGCCCGGCCTGGCGGACTGCGCAGCCCTGCGGGCAACCGTTATGCTTGCCCGGTTTCCCGCCGCAGGTCCCCCGCATGCGCATCATCAGTTTCAACGCCAATGGCATCCGTTCCGCCGCGACCAAGGGCTTCCTCGACTGGTTCCGTGCCCAGGACGCCGACGTCCTGTGCATCCAGGAAACCAAGGCCCAGGAAGACCAGCTGACCGACCCGATGTTCCGTCCGGACGGCCACCACTGCTTCTATCGCGATGCCATCACCAAGAAGGGCTACAGCGGCGTGGCGATCTACAGCAAGCGCGAGCCGGACCAGGTCATCACCTCGCTGGGTTGGGCGCCGTTCGACGACGAAGGCCGCTACATCGAGGCGCGCTACGGCAATCTCAGCGTGGTTTCCTTCTATATCCCATCGGGCAGCTCGGGCGACCTGCGCCAGGGCTTCAAGTTCGAAGTGATGGAATGGCTGCGGCCGATCCTCGAAGCGTGGGCGCGCAGCGGCCGCGACTACGTGCTGTGCGGTGACTGGAACATCGTGCGTTCGGCGCTGGACATCAAGAACTGGAAGTCCAACCAGAAGAACTCCGGCTGCCTGCCGGAGGAGCGCGACTGGCTCAACGCGCTGTGCGCCGACCACGGCCAGGCCACCGATGTCGCCGGCGGCCGTGGGTGGGCCGATGCCTACCGCCTGCTCAACCCCACCGGAGAGGACTACACCTGGTGGAGCAACCGCGGCGCCGCCCGTGCCAACAATGTCGGTTGGCGCATCGACTACCAGTTCATCGCCCCGGGCCTGCGTGACCGGCTGCGCAGCTGCTCGATCTACCGCGACGAGCGCTTCTCCGACCACGCCCCGTTCACCGTGGACTACAACCTGTGACCGAGGCCGCCACGCCGGTCAGCTACAAGGGCTGGGCCGGCATCAAGCGCGCCTTTGGTACCCCGTCGGCGCTGACCATGGCCATGCTCGGCTTCGGCAGTGGCCTGCCGTTCCTGCTGATCGCCTCGCAGACCCTGTCCACGCGCCTGCGCGACGTCGGGCTGGACCTGGGCAGCATCGGCCTGATCAGCCTGGCCAGCTTCTTCTACCTGCTCAAGTTCCTGTGGGCACCGCTGCTGGACCGCTACGCCTTCCCGCTGCTGGGGCGGCTCGGCCGCCGCCGCTCCTGGCTGCTGGTGTCGCAGGTGCTGGTGCTGGTCGGGCTGGTCGCGCTGGCCTTCGTGCGGCCCGAACAGGGCGTGTGGCCGTTGGTGATGTGGGTGCTGGTGGCGTCGTTCGCCGGCGCCACCCAGGATTCGGCCGTCGATGCCTACCGCATCGAGATCGCGCCGCAGACCGCCCAGGCGGCGCTGGCCGCCACCTATACGCTGGGCTACCGGATCGGCCTGATCCTGGCCGGTGCCGGCGCGCTGTACCTGGCCCAGTTCGAAGGCTGGATCGTCGCCTACCTGGCGATGGCCGCGCTGATGCTGCTGCCGATCGTCACCACCCTGCTGTGCGCCGAACCGCAGCGCCCGGCCACCGCCGTGCAGCGCCGCATCGATATTGCCGAAGCGTTCGTCCAGCCCATCTCCAGCTTCTTCAGCCGCAATGGCGTGGCACTGGCGCTGGTGCTGCTGGCGTTCGTCGGCCTGTTCAAGTTTCCCGACCAGGTGATCGGAGTGATGGCCGGGCCGTTCTATCTCGACTCGGGGTTCGACAAGGCCGACATCGCCACCGTCTCCAAGCTGTTCGGTGTGTGGATGGGCATCGGCGGCGCGTTCCTTGGCGGCATCGCGGTGGCTGCGTTCGGCTTCCGCCGCATGCTGCTGGTGGCCGCGCTTGGCGTGGCGCTGTCCAACCTGGCCTTCCTGCTGATGGCGCACAATCCGGGCAAGCTGTGGGCGTTCTACGCCGCGCTCAGTGCCGACAACCTGTTCCAGGGCTTTGCCGGCACCGTGCTGGTGGCCTTCATGTCGTCGCTGACCGACCGCAACTTCACCGCCACCCAGTACGCATTGCTGGTCTCGCTGGCCAACCTGCCGGGCAAGTTCGTCGGTGGCATCTCCGGCTACATCGTCGAAGCCACGTCCTACAGCACGTTCTTCATCCTCAGCTCGATCACCGTGGTGCCAACCCTGCTGCTGCTGGCGTGGCTGTGGCCGCGGATCGCCGATCGCGGGCCGCCGCCGGTCGCCTGATTGCCTGCCCGCCCGGACTGCGGGATCATCGCCCCCGACGCGCCGAGGGGGCGGTGCCTTGCGAACGGGGAAGTGAGCATGGCCGACGTTGTGCTGCGGGACCTGGACCCGCTGCTGCTGGAACGCATCCGACGGGTCGCGGTCGCCCGCGGCTGGACCCACGAACAGACCTGCGCCGCCTTGCTGGAGCAGGGGCTGTTCAGCAGTGAACTGGAGGTCCGCTCCGGCTTCGGCGATCCCGAAGTGGACGCCCTCTCCGCCGCGATTGCCGCCCTGCAGGCCCTGCCGGCAGGGCAGGGCTTCGATTAGCGCCTTTGTAGAGCCGAGCCATGCTCGGCTGCTCTTGGCCCGGCCCGCGCTAAGCCGAGCAGGGCTCGGCTCTACAACGGCGCCTCACCTGCGCGGACGGCCCACCTCACGCCAGGTGGATCGCCCCCAGGATCCGCGGGCCCGTTGCCCCGGTCACGCTCGGCAGGTTGCCCGCCAGCCCGTCCATCGTCCGCTGCGCCAGCCAGGCGAAACCCATCGCCTCCACGTACTCCGGGTCCAGCCCATGCACCGCGCTGGACTCAACCTGCACCTCCGGCAGCCGCGCCGCCAGCCGCTTCATCAGCTGCCGGTTGCGCACACCGCCGCCACAGACCAGCAGGCGCCGGGTCTGCGGCTGCTGCGCCAGCAACGCATCGGCCACGGTCGCCACGGTCAGCTCCAGCAGGGTGGCCTGCACATCGGCAGCGGCGTACTCGCCTTCCCCCATGTGGGCTTCGGCCCAGGACAGGTGAAACTGTTCGCGCCCGGTGCTCTTCGGCGGCGGCAGCGCGAACCACGGGTCCGAGCGCCAGCCGGCCAGCAGGCCCTCGTCCAACGTGCCACTGGCAGCGTAAGCGCCATCGGCATCGAAGGTGCGGCCGGTATGGCGCTGGCACCAGGCGTCCATCAGCGCATTGGCCGGGCCGGTATCGAAGCCACGCACCGCGCCTTCGCGCGGGATCAGGGTCAGGTTGGCGATGCCGCCCAGGTTGAGCACCGCGCGGTCTTCGTCGGCGGTGCCCAGCATGCCCAGGTGGAAGGCCGGCATCAGCGGCGCACCGTGGCCCCCGGCCGCCACGTCGCGGCGGCGGAAGTCGGACACCGTCGTGATCCCGGTCAGTTCGGCAATGCGGTTGCCGTCGCCCAGCTGCACGGTGAACGCCGGGTCGGCCAGCGGGCGGTGGCGCACGGTCTGGCCGTGCGAGCCGATCGCGCGCACCTGGCTGCGGTCCACGCCGGCCTCGGCCAGCAGTTGATTGGCGGCCCCGGCGAAGTTGATCGCGATCCGCGCGTCCAGTTCGCCCAGTTCCTCCAGCGACTCCAGCGGGCCACCTTCGCCCAGCGCCACCAGCCGCGCGCGTAGCACCGGCTCCCAGCGGGCGGTCAGGCCGTGCACGAAGCGGCAGCCACCGCCGGCGGGGAACTGCACCAGCGCGGCATCGATGCCATCGGCGCTGGTGCCCGACATCAGGCCAAGGTACAGGGGGGCGTCAGCGTCGGCAGTCGTGTTCATGGCAGGCATAAAAAAAGGACGCGGCAAGCTTGGGCTGCCGCGTCCTTCTTCGTCAACGCAAGACGCTCAGCCGCGCTTGCGGCCGGTCGCCTGCTTGTCCTTGGCGCTGGCCACCTCGGGCGCAGCATCGTCGCGGCTGGTCGGTGCCGGGCTGGCGTCGGCGTAGATCAGCTTCTCCATGCCCTGGATGCGCGCCATCGCCGGCGCGGTCTGCGCGCGGAAGGCGACCAGCTCGGCGCCCTTCAGCGGTTCCGGCGGCGGCATGGTCACGGTCAGCGGGTTGCGGTGCTCGCCGTTGACGCGGAATTCGTAGTGCAGGTGCGGCCCGGTCGCCAGGCCGGTCGAGCCGACATAGCCGATCACCGTGCCCTGGGCCACGCGCTGGCCGGTCCTGATGTTCGCAAAGCGCGACATGTGGCCGTACAGGGTGGTGTGGCCGCGGCCATGGTCGAGGATCACCACGTTGCCGTAGCCGCGCTGCACGCCGGCGAACTGCACGCGGGCATCGCCGGCGGCCATGATCGGAGTGCCGGTGCGCGCGGCGTAGTCCACGCCCTTGTGCATGCGCATCTTGCCCAGCACCGGGTGCTTGCGCGCGCCGAAGGTCGAACTCAGCCGCGCGAACGGGATCGGCATGCGGATGAAGCTCTTCTTCAGCGAACGGCCGTTGATGTCGTAGTACTCGGACTTGCCGTTGCGGTCGAAGCGGAAGCCGGAATAGGTCTTGCCACCGGTGGTGAAGGTCGCCGCCAGGATCTTGCTGGTGTCCACCTTCTCGCCTTCGCGCCAGGTTTCATCCATCACCACGCTGAAGCGGTCGCCCGGCTGCAGGTCCTTGGAGAAGTCGATGTCGTACTTGAAGATGTCGTCGGTCATCGTCGCGATCGCCGACGGCGACAGCCCGGCCCGTCGGGCCGCGGCATACAGCGAACTGGTGATCTCGCCGCTGGTGACCACGGTGCGCGTGGAGGACTCGCGCTTGGTCACTTTCTCCTTGATGTCATCGCCGGCCAGGCTCAGTTCCACGCGGTTGTCGGCATCGCGGTCGAAACGGATGCTGCGCAGGTCGCCGGACAGCGGCATGTCGAAGGCGATCTCGGCACCCGGGCGCAGCTTGGTCAACGCCTCACGCGCGCCGGGGTGGTCCAGCACCCGGTGCAGGGTGGTGGCCGGAATGCCAGCCTTGTCGAACAGGTCGCTCAGGGTCTGGCCACGCTGCACGCGCAGCACCTGCCAGCTGTCACCCGGCACCTGCTGCTGGCGGGCCATGGTCAGCGGCGGCAACGGCAGCGCCAGGCTGGTGTGGCTGTCGGCGTAAGGCGCATCGATGGTGTGCGAGAAACCGGGGACGATCGTCGCCACCAAGGCGCCGATGGTCGCAAACAGGCTGGCGTGCATCCAATGGCGGCGGGTCCAGCGCTCATTGAAGGCGGCGGGAAGATGTTGCCTGAGCTTCCGATGCAGGGTGTTGTCGTGCAGGACGTGGAGGCGTTCCTGGAAGCGCTGCTTGCGTGCGCGCCCTTGTTCGGAATTGTGCATCGGCGGTTTTTTCCTGGCGGCCTGGGAGTGCGGGCCTGATCGCCGGTTACCATAGACACCTCAGAAAACCGCGTCAAACCCTTGTGCCCATTGGCTTTTGTGAAGCCAATCGGGTTAACTTCGCTTTAACACCCCACACAAGAATCGGCGTTGCCGGGAGTAGTCACGTGTCCTCGATTGAAGAAGCCCTTGCCCTGATCGGCCGTGGTGCCGACGAGATCCTCAAGCTCGAGGATCTGCGTGCGCGCCTGCAGGAAGGCCGTCCGCTGCGGATCAAGGCCGGCTTCGACCCCACCGCGCCCGACCTGCACCTGGGCCATACGGTGCTGCTGAACAAGATGCGCCAGTTCCAGGACCTCGGCCACCAGGTCATTTTCCTGATCGGCGACTTCACCGGCATGATCGGCGACCCGTCCGGCAAGAGCCTGACCCGCAAGCCGCTCAGCCGCGATGACGTGCTGGCCAACGCCCGTACCTACGAGGAACAGGTGTTCAAGGTGCTCGACCGCAGCCGTACCGAAGTCCGCTTCAACTCGGAGTGGTTCGGCAAGATGGGCGCGGCCGACATGATCCGCCTGGCCGGCCAGCACACCGTGGCGCGCATGCTCGAGCGCGACGACTTCGCCAAGCGCTATGCCGCCCAGCAGTCCATCGCCATCCACGAATTCCTGTACCCGCTGGTGCAGGGCTACGATTCGGTGGCCCTGGAGGCCGACGTCGAACTGGGCGGTACCGACCAGAAGTTCAACCTGCTGATGGGCCGTGGCCTGCAGGAACACCACGGCCAGAAGCCGCAGGTGGTGCTGACCATGCCGCTGCTGGAAGGCCTGGACGGCGTCAACAAGATGTCCAAGTCGCTGGGCAACTACATTGGTATCAGCGAGCCGGCCATCGACATCGTCACCAAGACCATGAAGGTGGACGACACCCTGATGTGGCGCTGGATCGAACTGCTGTCCTTCGACATCAGCCAGGCCGAAGCCGTGCAGCTGCGCGAGCAGGTGGCCAATGGCGGCTTGAACCCGCGTGTGGTCAAGCTGCGCCTGGCGCGTGAACTGGCGACCCGTTTCCACGACGCCGCCGCGGCCGAGCAGGCCATTGCAGGCTGGGAAGCAGCGGTGACCGGGCAGGGTGACATTACCCAGCTGCCGCTGCAGGAGGTGGCGATTCCGGCCGAAGGCCTGCGTATCGCTGCGCTGCTGACGGCGGCCGGCCTGACCCCGAGCAACTCTGAAGCCAACCGCAAGCTCAAGGAGCGCGCGGTCAAGGTCGACGGTGAAGTGGTCGAAGATGGCCAGCAGGTGCTGCAGCCGGGCTTCGAAGGCCTGCTGCAGGTCGGCAAGCGTACTTTCGCCCGCGTGCGCCTGGTCACTGCCTGACAGCAGGGAAGGGCCGGCGCCAGCCGGCCCTTCCTTATGCTCTTGTAGAGCCAAGCCTACGCTTGGCTGCGCTTCGCGGGTTCCTACCGCAGCGCGACGGATGAACAGATGCAACATCCGGTGAAAAAAATCGCCACACCCCCTTCACAAATGATGTGGATGGGGCCATACTTCTCCTCCCCCGTCGCAGGGGTCGCCACCAAGGGGCTTCAGCGACATCAGGGTGCCCACCACCGCCGAACGAGATGATCGAACGAAGGTGTTGACGGACTGAAAAAGTCTGGCATAATGGGCGGCTCGCTACGAAGGAAAACTTCGCAGCACACGGGAACGGCGCTGAGGCCACTTCCCCAGATCTTTGAAAGTATGCGCAGGTATCTTGTGAAGGCGCCTGCAGGAAGGATGATTGTCCATCTTGCAGACGTTTGATCAAGCAACTATTAATTGTTTTAAAGCAAGCGATACGTTGCCGGAATCAATCATCTGCAGCTTTAAATTTTGATCTTCGGATCATGTAGTTTTAAGTGAAGAGTTTGATCCTGGCTCAGAGTGAACGCTGGCGGTAGGCCTAACACATGCAAGTCGAACGGCAGCACAGG